>CAZOTC010000279.1:0-3644 GCA_964582605.1 uncultured Geobacter sp.
TCCTGCACCGGCACCAGATTGGTGTAGCCCTCATGGCGCAGCATCCGGTCCAGCAGCTTCAGGTTGGCCGGCTCATCGTCAACAAACAGGATGCGGGCCTGCTCGTGCAGATTGGGTGTCGTGCCTCCGCTTACGGTCACGAGGCGTCCTCCTCATGGGGTGTGATACAGTTGTCGATCTGAAGCAGCAATTGGCTCAGATCAACCGGTTTGATCAGATAGGCGGCAAAACCGGCTGCCAGCGCATCGTCAATCTCGTTCTGCATGGCATTGGCCGAGATGGCGATTACCGGTATGGAAGCGGTCTCCGGCGCGCAGCGCAGCGCGGCCAGGGCTTCAAAACCATCCATGCCCGGCAGATTGATATCCATCAGAATCAGATCAACCCGGCAGTTGCGCACCAGTTCAAGACCGTCTTCGGCAGAACCAGCCTCCAGCATGGTCAGCGAAGCACGGTTGGAAAGCAGCTTGCGGATCAGACGCCGGTTGGCCGGATCGTCCTCAATCGACAGCACGGTATGGTGTCCGGCGGTTGGTGACGGCTGCTGTTCAAGGGCTGCTTCAGGTGCTGCATCCGGAAGAGTCTTCGGTTGCATTGCGGCGGCTGAAGGCAGTTCAAACCAGAACAGGCTGCCGACACCCAGCCTGGATTCTACACCGATCCGGCCTCCCATGGCCTCTACCAGACGTTTCGCCAGGGCCAGACCGATTCCGGTACCTTCCACGCCGCTTCCTACCGGTATGTCGCGGGCAAACGGCTCAAACAGTCGGCCCAGAAAGTCCGGCTCGATCCCGTTGCCGGTATCCTGCACAATGATACGGCAGCCCCTTTCGGATACCCGGCTGCATCCCAGGGTGATAAAACCGTTTTCCCGATTGTATTTGACGGCGTTGGAAAGCAGGTTGATCAGGATCTGCCGGGTACGCAGCAGATCACAGATCAGCAGACAGGAACAACAGTCCGTCGTGCAGCAGGGCAGGGTGACCAGGGTGATGCCGCGTCTGCTTGCCATCGGTGTAATCAGGGAACGGCATTCGTCAAACAGCTGACTGACCGGCGCCTGAGACAGTGATATTTCCAGATGGCCGCTCTCGATTCTGGCCAGATCGAGGATTTCATTGATCAGTTCCAGCAGGTGCCGACCGGCCCGCAGGATCTCTTCTACGTTGTCGTTCTGCTCTTCAGTCAGGGTGTCAATCGGGTCGTTCTGCAGTACCTGTGAAAAACCGATGATGGCGTTCAGGGGGGTACGCAGCTCATGGCTCATGCGGGAGAGAAATTCCGATTTTGAGGCGCTGGCTCGCTCTGCTTCGGCCAGAGAGTTGCGCAGGGCCTTTTCCGTGGCACGCAGTTCGGTCAGATCCACCCCGAAAGAGCCGATCAGCTGCACCTCTCCCTGTTCGGAAAGGATCGGAAAGCCGGTTACCAGGAAGGTTCGCTCGTCCCCCTGAGTATCTGTTGCACTGATCTCAAACTGCACCGGCGTTTTGTACTGCCTGATCTGTTCCAGGTATTGATCTACCGTTGCCGCATCATCAGGCGGATAAATTTCAGCATTGTTCAGACCACTGGCGTGGGGGGCAAGACTGAAAAATTTTCTGAAGGCAGCACTGCAGTTTACTACTGCTCCTGATTTATCGCGGATAGCGATCAGGGTAGGGGCATTTGTCAGAATCCCCTCCAGCTGGGCAGCCATCAGACGCACCGGCCTGACGAAATGGTTGTTGATGTAAATGAAACCGATGGTCAGACCTACTGAAAGCATGACAATCCCCAGGGTCAGGGCAAACCAGCCCCCCCTGATTACGGCAGACAGCAGTTTTTTGTCTGCCAGTCCTACCTGTATAACCCCGGCCGGTTGATGGTCAATACCGCTGCGGTAGGGCAAAGTCACCTCTCGCACCGGTACGCCGTTTAAAGAGAGTGCACGGATCTCACGAGGGCTGCCGCGCACTACCTTGAACGCCTCCTGCAGTGAAGCGGCATTCAGCCGTGTATCATCAAAAGCAGGGTCACTATGGGCCAGAATCAGACCATTCCGGTCCGCAATCAGTAAATAGGCTATCTCCGGCTGCTCCCGCTTGATATCTTCAAGCAGCAGGCGTGCCTGGTATTTACCTGAAAAGCTGATACGGCTGACCGAATCGGACAGGATGCGCGTCAGCACCGTGGAAAGGTCTTCCTGTGCCTTGCTTAGAGCGTATTGGAAATAGGCGCCGGCCGACAAGAGCACAATGGTGATCATCAGCGCTATCATGCTGCCGAATGCGGTATACATCCGGCGTTCCAGCCGTTTGAGAGACAGGGAGTTAATGCCGGATTGCCGGTTATGTGGTGGAGAATCAGACATCGTGCCCCTGCAGGTTTGGTGTGCGTGTTTTCGGTTGGCGTCGACCGGTTCCGGCTAGCGGTTCTGTTGTATGCCGGATTCCCAGACCAAGGCTGAAAGCAGGGTGTCTTCGTCCCTGATATGGGCCACCAGCCAGTTACGCAGGTAGACCAGGATCTCAAACTGAGCGATCAGGGGGTTCTGATGCAGTTCTTCATTGAAGTCCTTTATCCGTTCGAGAAAGAGCTGATGCTGCCGGATCTGGATATCCAGCCGGGGGTAGTGATACTGCTGCATCATCCGCTCTTCCGCCATAAAATGAATCATGGCGTACTGTCCAAGGGCCTTCAGCACCCGACCCAGCTCACGTGCCCCCAGCTTGTGTGCCACCACCTCGATCAGGTCATTGACCAGATCAAACAGGTAGCGGTGGTGCTCATCAATGGTACGGATGCCGACACTCAACGATTCATCCCAGCTGATCCAGCTGACCTCTCGGGCCGGCAGCTCCGGAAGATTAACCACCTCGGTCGGATCGATCACATCTTCCCGGTACAGTTCCCTAATCCTCAGAATCTCCGGCAAGGCCAGTACAAAGGCATCAACCACTTCCGGATCAAATTTTTTACCGGACTCATTCCGGATAAATTCGATTGCCTGTTCCAGTGACCAGGCCTCCTTGTAGGGACGGTTGGACATCAGGGCGTCAAAGACATCGGCAATTGAGCAGACCCGTGCCAGCACCGGGATCTGCTCTCCCTGCAGTCCGTGCGGGTAACCGCTGCCGTCCCAGTTTTCATGGTGGCAGAGGGCGATATCACGGGCGGTCGCAATCAGTTCATCAGTCCCCTTCAGCAGTCGTCCGCCGATTTCAGTGTGGGTCTTCATGACATCAAACTCATCCGTGGTGAGGCGGTCAGGCTTGAGCAGGATCGCATCGGCAATCCCGATCTTGCCCACATCATGCATCGGTGCGGTAATAAACAGGATCTCGCGCTGTTCATCGGAAAGCTTCATCGCCTTGGCAATCGCACCGGCTATGTTGGTCATCCGCATCACATGCATGCCGGTTTCGTTGTCCCGGTACTCAGAGGCGGTGCCCAGGCGGCGGATCGCCTCGGTGCGGGCATCCTCCAGCTCAATCTCCCGCACCCGCAGGGTGGCGTTCAATAGAAAACGACTGATAATGCCGGACAGGGCATAGGAAAGGTCGGTCAGAAAGGCAAGTTCGTCCGCAGCAGGTGCCCAGCCGGCTGCAGAAAACAGGATCACCTGGCCCAGAGGCTGATGGTTGGCTGTGAGAGGCAGTACGCAG
>CAZOTC010000280.1:0-3641 GCA_964582605.1 uncultured Geobacter sp.
CAGGTTCCAAGGGTCGCAGCTACATGCTGCTCTCAGTCGAAACTCCCCTAGCGGTACTTCATGGTGAAACAAGAAAGAACGTGATGCAAACCTAGAGGATTCACCTCTGATTGTCAACGGTATTCTCCCTGAAAAAACCAGTAAAACAAACAGAAAAGATGCAGTTTTCACAGATTGTGCTATTGTTTACGGCAAGCGGTTCACTATCCTGTCAGGGGTACACGGCATGGCTGACAAACGGAATATTTTCAGAAAGCGCAAACGGATAGCTGTCTGCTTTGGCCCAGACCAGACACCGGACCGACGCGCCTTTACCGAAGACATCTCTCCCACCGGCCTGTTCATCAAGACCGCAAATGTTTGTAACCCCAATACCGTCATAAAAATTGAGCTGTTGCCGCTTGACCTGCCGCCGATCAGCTTTGACGCACGGGTGATGTGGGCTAAACGGGTACCACAGAATCTGTTCCACCTGGTGAAGAAAAGCGGTATGGGGGTCCGGATCATCCGTTTTCATGATGGACGTGATACCTATCTTGAACTGTGTGAAGCCTATTCCACAGCACCTGTAAGCGAGGCGTAGCCAACCATGTGCAGAAAAATATTTATCGGCGCAACCGGTCAGCACTGCGGTAAAACCACCATCTCGTTATCCCTGATGCACCTGGCCCGGCAAAAGTACAAAAGGGTCGGTTTCATGAAGCCGATCGGCCCCAAATGCATCCAGTACAGGGGACTGACCATGGACAAGGATGCAGCCATGTTTTCCAGCGTCTTCGGCATGGATGACTACGCTCACCTGATGTCCCCCATGACCCTGACGCCCGGCTCGACCCGTCTGTTCCTTGATGGCAAGATTGACCCGCTGGCGCCACGCCAGGCGATTATCAAGGCCTGTACCGAGCTTGAGAAGCGGCTTGACTTTCTGATTATTGAAGGGGCCGGTCATGGCGGTGTCGGTTCTGTGGTTGGGGTCAACAATGCCCAAGTGGCAACCATGCTCAAGGCTCCGGTACTGATGGTCACCGGCGGCGGCATCGGCAATGTGATTGATTCGGTTGAACTGAATCTTGCCCTGTATGCGCGGGAACAGGCCCAGGTCAGGGTAATCATGGCCAACAAACTGGTACCTGAAAAGCGTGAACGTTCCATGGCCTACCTGAACAAGGCGTTCCGGAGCCAGGGGCTGCTGGTTACCAGCGCCTTTGATTATTCTCCCATACTTGCCGACCCGACCCTGCAGCATGTGGCAGAGCTGCTGGAGCTGCCGCTGCATGGTGATCAGGCCGATCGAAGCCGGCTCTGTCACACGATTCAGCTGGGGGCAGCCTCATCCCAGAAGGTGATCGACAGCCTGGAGGAATCGACACTGCTGATCGTCACCAGCTCCCGCGATGAGCTGATTGTGACCGCCTCATCCCTGCACCACATCCCGGAATTCAGACAACGCCTGGCAGGTCTGATCGTGGCCGGGCATGCCCCCATGTCGGATATTACCCGCCGGATTCTGGAAGACAGCAACATCCCCTACATGAGAATCGAGGATACCACCTCGGAGGTTTATTATCGACTGAGGGAACACGTTTCAAAAATTGGGCCTGATGACACGGAAAAGATTGAACTTATTAATGCAATTGCCGAAAAGTATATAAGCTTCGATGCCATAGACGCCATGCTGGACTGATCCGGATTCTGCGCTGCCGGCACAAACCTGCGAAAAAGCTTGACCTGCTCCAGTTGTTCGATACTATTACACAAAATTTCTTTAGAGGCCTTCATGATCCTGGTTACTCGGCTTGACCGACAGACAATCTATCTGAACCCCGATCATATCATCAGTGTTGAGGAGACTCCGGATACCGTGATTACGCTGTATAACGGCCACCATATCCTGGTCAGGGAGCACTGCCAGGTGATTCTGAATCGGATTATCGCCTTCCGGACCAGGGTGATGCGCCGTGCCGGCACCGTACCTGCCGGTCACGCCTACCTGCGGCGTCAACGGAATACCCTGTATCGTCGCAACGAGAGTGAACAGTACCTCACTGATTCAAGAGCTACCCTGCAGCCACTTCACCGCCAGGATACCTGATCTATGGATTTAGCAACAATAATCGGCCTTATACTCGGTTTTGGCGCCGTGTTCGGAGGCGCTGTGCTGGAAGGGGTGCACGTCAGTGCACTAATCTCCCCCACCTCCGCATTGATCGTGCTGGGCGGTACCTTCGGTGCCGTCTTCATCTCCTTCCCTCTCAAGGCCTGTATCAATGGATTCAAGGATGCAAAGACCGTCTTTCTGCCGCCCAAGGTCGACCCTGAGGCGGTGGTCAAGGACATCATCGGCTATGCCACCAAGGCCCGTCGTAACGGCCTGATCTCCCTGGAACAGGAGGCGCAGAATGCCAAGGATCCGTTCATCAAGAAAGGGATCTCTCTGGTGGTTGACGGCATCGATCCCCAGAAACTGCGCGAGACCCTCGAAGCGGAGATCATGGCCTACGAAGATCACAAGAAGCACTCCATAGAATTTTACGAGGCTGCCGGCGGTTATTCTCCCACCATCGGTATTATCGGTGCGGTACTCGGTTTGATTCACGTTATGGGCAACCTGTCCGACACCTCCAAGCTGGGGGCCGGTATTGCTGCGGCCTTCGTTGCCACTATTTATGGTCTGATGACCGCCAACATCATCTGTCTGCCGATGGGGGCCAAGCTCAAGATCCGGATGAAAGAAGAAATACTGCGTCGGGTCATGATCGTTGAAGGCCTGATTGCCATTCAGAACGGCGAGAACCCCCACTTCATCGAGCAGAAACTGAAGGCCTTTGCCGGTGAAGAGCATTAGGAGAATACTGAGTGGCGCTGAAAAAAGAGCCTGAAAAGCATGCCAACCACGAGCGCTGGCTGGTCTCCTACGCAGACTTCATCACCCTGCTGTTTGCCGTGTTCGTAACCATGTATGCCATGGGACAAACAGACAAAAAAAAGGCCGAAGAGGTTGCTTCCTCGCTGCGCGAATCATTTGGGTATTCTACTCAGGCATCTGCTGGCCAGAAGGGTATACTGCACTCCCAGGACATCAAGCCTATTCCGGCAATCAAACCTGAAATGGCCGTGATCCCGATGATCAACAAAATGCCCCCGGCCGGCCCCCGTCAGGGTGGTATGGATAAGGGTCGCGGCAAAGGCAAGGCTGAGGAAAAAGAGTTCAAGGAGATCCAGTCTGCCATCGAGGCCTACCTGATCAAACATGGTGCCCAGAACAAGGTAACCATCGGCATTACCCGTCGCGGCCTGGTGGTCAGCCTCAAGGAAGCAGGTTTTTTCGATTCAGGCTCAGCGGTGATCAAACCGGCAGGCTACCAGCTGCTGAACACCATCATTGAGGCGATGACCCAGTATTCCAACCCGCTACGGGTGGAAGGTCACACCGACAATATACCGATCAACACTCCGCTATTTCCCTCCAACTGGGAGCTGTCCGTTTCCCGGGCAACCAACGTGCTCCGTTATCTGCAGAAGAATTTTGATGTTGCGCCAGGCAACCTGTCTGCCACCGGCTACGGTGAATTTCGTCCCACTGCCGACAACAGTTCCCCTGAGGGCCGTGCAAAGAACCGCCGGGTAGATATCGTACTGCT
>CAZOTC010000281.1:0-3640 GCA_964582605.1 uncultured Geobacter sp.
AGCGTGGTGGACTTGCCGGAGCCGGTGGGGCCGGTGACCAGCACCAGCCCTTTCTTGAATTGGGTCATGCGCCGGACTCCATCCGGCAGGTTGAGCTGATCTGCCGAAAGAATCTTGGCCGGGATGATCCGAAAGACCGCTGCCACGCCGCGGTGGGTCATCATGATGTTACCCCGGAAACGGGCCAGGTCCGGCACGGCATAGGCAAAATCAAGGTCGTTCTTCGCCTCAAAGTGGGCCTTCTGCTCATCGTTCAGTATTTCGTACAGAATCGGGATCAGTTCTTCGTGTGAGAGCGGCTTGAACTGCAGCCTGACCATTTCGCCATGCTGGCGGAAGATGGGAGGGTTATCGGAAGAAAGATGCAGGTCCGAGGCCCCCTGTTCTTTCATCATTTTAAAGAGTGCGTCAATTTTGGCCATAGTGTGCGTTTCTCCGTAAAACTTACTGAATTACCGCTGCGATGAACTCTTCCGGCGAGACCGCTCCGGCCCGCAGAAGCGCTTCGCCTTCAGCCCTGATGCCTTGATAACCGTTGGCATTCAGCCCTGCAATAAAACTGCTGCCGTCAGAAACGGCGTCAAAACGCTCATGCAGTTCCCGGTCGAAGCAGATGCAGTTGGTCAGGAATACCCGCTCGCTGACGCCGGTGAAGTCGCAGCTGGGGCAGCCTGCGCCATGAAACAGGTCTGCTGGCGGGGAAGCCATCTGCAGGGCCAGCAATTCCTGCTGCGGTATGGTGGCGGTCTGCCGACAGGCCGGGCAGAGCAGCTGAATTCCCTTGAACGAGACGATTCCGGCCAGAAAGGGGGTCAGGAAGACATTGCGTTGACGGTAGCGGATCAGGTGATCACACAGGTTGCGGGTGCCGCGTATATCCATCCCGACCAGTACCAGCTTGCCCCGCATGGCGGCACGCCCTGCAGCAGTAAATGGCTCCAGCGCAGTACCGTCTTCAATAACCAGAATGTCCGGCCCATGTTCCAGGCTGTCCATGATCAGCCGTCCCCTGCTGGATTCAGGTCCGACGAGCGGGATACGGGGAAAGCGCTTGGTCATCCGGCCCGGTTCATTGCCAAGGATCAACACGGACTGACCACTGGTATCCAGTTCTTCCAACAGCAGATCCATGAAACGGCAGCGCTCCTGCAAGGAGCGGGAGGCAAACAGAACCATGCCGTGCCGCAGGTTCGCAAGGCGTCTGAACTGCTTTTTCTGGAAATCAGACAGATGAAGCTGGTCAAGTTTTAAGGGGATAGCAGCGCTGATGTGCCTGCGGATGGTGATGTAGTCACCGTTTGCCCCCTGGAGCAGCAGCAGTTGAAAGCAGAGTTCCCGTTCATGGTGACGGAAAAAGAGGTAGCCGCTCTGTGAAGGCTCGCCCGATGCCGGAAGCCCGGCAGTCTCTTTTATCAGGGTGGACACACCGGCATACTGTTTCGCTGCCAGTCGCCCCAGTTCACGGCTGGTCGCCGCGCTACGACCGCTGATAATGACGGCCTCCTCAAGCGGCCTCAACGAAAAAGAGGCAAGCTGATGCTGGATACTGTAGTGAAGCAGCTCGTTCAGAAGCTGTTGACCGCTGCTGTCGGCATTGATGACAGTCAGAGTTTCAGGCGGAAAAATGTCGGAAGAAAACCCCAACAGCTCTTCACGGGGAGTGCCATAGCAGAGATCAAGCATCTCGTTGACTTCCCTGATCAAGGCGACCGAGAGATTGATCGTACAGCCGGACGCGGCTTCAGCTGCAGCCACCGCCTCTTTGTCAAGCGGATCGGCAATGGCTACCGAGAGTTCGTCACCGGCACGGATCAACGGGATGATGGCGTAGCGGCGGCAGAGTTGAGCCGGAAGGAGTTTCAGGGCATCAGGGTCGATCATATCCTGCTTGAGGCGGATATAGGGGATGTCAAGCTGATTGGAGAGAGCCCAGTCAATATCTTCCTGGGTTACAATGCCCAGAGAAACCAGTGCCTCGCCAAAACGGGACCCGTTACGCTGCTGTTCCTCAAGGGCAGCGCTGATATCTGCATCACTGATGATGCGGGAGTTGTAGAGGATCGATCCAAGGGAACCCTCTCTGACGTTGATCGGCATAGCACTCCCTTCTGCAGCTGATAGATGGGGCCTATTGTAGCCGGATATCGCTACGAGTCAATCATTGCGGAAGGGCTGGCGAGTGTGGTACAAACGGTCCCCTTTTGAATCCCTGTTTTTATGGAGTTGTCCAAACTATGCAGCGACGTGCCTTGGCCCTGTTCTCCGGTGGGCTTGATTCAATACTGGCGGTAAAGGTGATCCAGAGCCAGGGGGTTGATGTGCTGGCCCTCAACTTCACCTCACCCTTTTTCGGCTGTTCGCCGGTGCTGGACGGCGAGCCGGTGGCAGCCCGCTATGCCCGGCGCTATGACATTCCGTTCCGTGCGATTCCGCTGGGTGAAGCGTTTCTGGAGATGCTGCGCCATCCGCGCCACGGCTACGGTAGCGCCCTGAACCCTTGTATTGATTGCAAGACCTTCATGCTACGCTGCGCCAAGGCGTTGATGCCTGAACTGCAGGCAGATTTTGTGATTACCGGCGAGGTGGTGGGGCAGCGTCCGATGAGCCAGCGACATGATACCCTGCGGGTGATCGAACGGGACTGCGGGCTGGAGGGGCTGCTGCTGCGCCCGTTGTCGGCCCGTTATCTGAAAATGACCGTTCCGGAGACCGAGGGATGGGTAAGACGCGAAGAGCTTCCTGCCATGAAGGGACGGGGACGTAAGGACCAGATCCGCTTGGCGCGGGCGTTAGGGGTGGACGAGTATCCTGCGCCGGGTGGCGGATGCCTGCTGACCGAAGAGAGCTACATCCCCAAGGTCAAAGATCTGCTGGATCATCAGACCGTGCCGGTGGTCAGAGATTTCGATCTGTTGCGTACCGGTCGCCATTTTCGGTTGTCTGATCATTGCAAGGCGGTGGTGGGGCGGGACAGCAGCGATAATGAAAAAATCCTGGCTTCAACCGGTACCGCTGAAATCACCCTGCGCTGGATGGATGGAGCCGGACCGCTGGTGCTGCTGGTGGGGGAGGCAGACGAGCAATCCATCAGGCAGGCCGGACGGATTCTGCTGCGCTACACCAAGGCGGCAAAAGGCGAGGATGCACGATTAAGTATGCTGGCTGATGACATTCTGTCGGAAATCAGTGTGGTGAACGACCTGTCGGAGGATGAGCTGGAACGGCTGAGGATATGATCCGGAGTACCTCATGATACCTGATAGAAACCTGTTGGCTGCTGACGGGCTCTTTTGCTACCCTGCACTGTCATGACTGCCAAGCCGACAATACAGCCTGTCCTGCGTGGGCCGGTCCCGCTCAGTCATCTGCTGCTGCGCCGTTTTGTCCTGCCCGGTAATCGGGTAGTAGACGCTACCTGCGGCAACGGCAAAGATACCCTGCTGCTTGCAGAACTGGTGGGAGAGGCCGGCCATGTCTATGCTCTGGACATTCAGCAGGAGGCTTTGGCCCGTACTGCAGAGCGATTGGCAGAGAAGGGGCTGGAGCAGCAGGTTTCCCTGCTGCATGCCGGACATGAGCGGTTGCAGGAACTGGTGGAGCCGTTTCTTCATGCGGTGGTCTTTAATCTGGGCTGGCTGCC
>CAZOTC010000282.1:0-3628 GCA_964582605.1 uncultured Geobacter sp.
CCACACTGGCAAAGCCGATAACCGCTGTGCCGGAGGGGATGGAGGTGCGGGCAGAGCAGACCGGCAGCCAGACCAGCGTGACCATCAGACCGGCCAAGGGTGGACAACTGAAGGAGCTGACGGTTGTGCTGCATGATGATGGCACGGTGCGCAAACTGGTGCTGGAAGAGCGGGCCGGTGACAAGACCGTGATGACCTTTCGCAAGACCCGCAAAAATATCGGCCTGACCGATGCTGATTTCAGGTTGGAGTAATCATGTCCCGTTTATCTGTGCTGATCCTGTTGTCTGCTCTACTGTGCGCCTGTGCAACAAAACTGCCGCAGACAGACAACTCTCCGCTTGTGGCGGGCCGGGTGGTTGAGACCTTAAGCTCCAGCGTGACCCTTTCCCTGCGCAGCGCTGAAAAAAATATCTCCGGTCGTGGTTTCATGGTCTATCGTCGCCCGGATCAGATGCGGCTGATCATGCTGTCCCCCTTTGGCACCACGGTGATGGAGGCGCAACTGGCAGGTGACCGCTTGACTCTGGCCTATCCGACTGATGGGGTGGCCTATCAGGGGCTGATCAAGGAACTGCCGGCTGCAACCGGTCAACGTGGTTTTGCCATGCTGCGTTGGGTGCTGGATTCTGAGCCGCCTGTTGGCGCCCCGGTCTCCGGTTTGATTGAGCAACAGGCCAACCAGGGGGGGCTTGAACAGATCACCCTCAAGGATGGGGTTGTGCTTGAAAAGAGCCTGAAAACCGGTGAATTGGTCCGTTACCGCAATCATATCGTGCTTGCCGGGGTTCGCCTGCCCCTTGAACTGCAGATGGAAAGTGCGGAAGGTGACCGCATCCGTCTGACCCTTGAAGAGCCTGAAATTAATACAGAACTTGAACCGCAGATGTTTGCCGTGCCGTTACAGGGACTGCGGCTGTACCCCCTTTCAGTCCTGAAGCCGAAATAGCGCAATGCTTGTATCTTCCCTGTTTAACCGCCTGCTTGCCTGGAGTAACGCCTGTACTGTCCGACACCTTGTCTGGCTTGATCAGGTTAGCCGCAGCAAACCACGTCTGGTTATTGCTGCAGTGCTGCTGTTACTGCTTGCTTCACTTGTCTCTCTGCTGGGTATCCGTTTTGAGACCGATATCTTCCGGCTCTTTCCGGCTGAACGTCCTGCCCTGCGTCTGTTGCTTGATTCGCTGGAATGGTCGGGCGGTGCAAAAGAGGCCTATTTTCTGCTTGAAGGAGAACCGGAACAGTTGCCGGTTGAGGCTGCCGGACTGGCAGAACGGCTGCGTACCCTGCAGGTTGACGGCGCACCGGCCTTCAAGAGAGTCGTCTACCGGATCTTTGAAGAGTCCGAGGCCCAGCGTTTTACTGATCTGGTGGCCTTTGCTGCCCGTCATCCCGCTGCCTTTGTGCCGCTGCATGACAGCCCAACCCTGGCAGAGCGCTTTACCCCCCCTGCTGTAGACCGGGCACTGGAGCAGTTGGCGGTTCAACTAGCCGGCAGTATCGGCGCCGGTGGTGTCGCCCTTTCCCAGGTTGATCCGTTGGGATTGCGTGAGCTGATCCTGCCCCGTCTCAAGGCCGGCAGCCAGGCACTGGCCATGGATACTGATTCACCCTATTTCATGTCCCGCGACCATCGTGTGCTGATCATGATTGCCGAACCGGACAAACCGGTGCAACAGATGGCCTTTGCCCGCAGACTGGTGGCTGGTATCAACCAGGCCCGTGCCGGTATGAAGGTACAGGTCTCCTGTGCCGGGGCCCACATCAGTGCAGTGATGGATGAGGCTGCCATGAAGTCCAATATCCTGATCAGCATTATCTCTTCCCTGCTGGTGGTCAGCGGACTGTTCTTTGCCATGTACCGTACCCTCTGGCCCACCCTGATGATTCCGCTCTTTGTCTCGGTGGGGGTGCTGCTGTCCCTGGGAACAGCCGGTCTGTTTTGGGGCAGCATCCATATCATCTCCTTTGCCTTCACGGCCCTGTTGGTCGGCCTGGGGGCTGATTATTCCATCCACCTCTATGATCGTTTTCACTGGGAACGAACCCAGGGGGCCGATACAGACCAGGCCATTACCCGTGCTGTAACCGATACCGGACGAGGTCTGCTGATTGCTGCTGCCAGTACTTCATTGCCGTTTCTGCTGCTTGGCTGGACCGAGGTGCGGGCTCTTTCCGAATTGGGTGTCCTGGTGGGACTGGGGGTGCTTTTTACCCTGTATGCCAACCTGTTGCTGATGCCGCTGGTGCTGCGGCGTATTGATGCCCCTGAAGCGATCTATCATCCGTTGCCGGGGCTGGGGCTGGGGCATCTCTGGCGTTTTACAGCCAGGCATGGGGTGTTGCTGCTGGGGATTGCCGCGCTGCTGTTGCTGCTGTTCGGCTGGGCCGGTCGCCGCGCAAGCTTTGATGTGGAACTCAAAAATCTGCAACCCCAGCATTCTGAAGCCTTCCGAGCACTTACACTAATCGAGGAACACCTGAACCTGGCCCCCAAGAGCCTGTTGGTTGCCATAGACGGCCAAACCCGCACAGAGGTGCTGCAGCGGATGCTGGCAGTTGAGGCACTGGCGCTTGACTTGACGCAGCAGCGCAGGATTGAGGCCTGGTCAAGCCTGGGCCAAAGTATGAACCGCCGTGCCGAGCAACAGGCACTGACCGCGGTGCTTCCTTCAGGTCAACAATTTGCCGCCATACTTGAACAGCGCCTGACAGCCCAGGGGTTTGCAGCCGCTGCCTTTGCCCCATATCTGCAGCATTTGCGCCAGGGAAGCATGAACCGTGTGCTGGATGAATCCCGGATAATCGACCAGTTGGCTGACTCGCCGCTCAGCGGTGTGGTGGAACGACATCTGCTGCAGGATCAAAACGGCTGGCATGCCCTGGCCTATCTCTATTTCAGGCCGGGCCGGCTTGATCCGGTCAAGGCTGCCCATGACATCACCAACGCTGCCCCTGGCGCACGGGTGACCGGAACCGACCTGGTCAGCCATGAACTGCTTACTGCTGTACGCAGCAGCGCGATCTTCGGGATCGGCATCGGCAGTCTGCTGGTGCTGGCATTGTTGTTGATACAGTTCAGGAGCCTTGCGGCTGTCGGTGTGGCATTGGGGCCGGTATTGTTCGGTACCACGGCCATGCTGGGGACCATGACCCTGGTGGGGATGAAGTTCAACTTTATGAACATCCTGGTACTGGTAACCATCATCGGCATGGGCTGCGATTATGGTCTGCACCTTCGTCATCGTTGTGCTGAGGTTGCCCGGGAACAGCAGGAAACGACCTTTGTACAGGCCGGACGTTCTATTCTGCTCTCAGCCCTCACCACCATTGCCGGTTTTGGCTCACTGGCCTTTACCGATTACGGCGCCATGTCCTCCATCGGCTGGGCCGCTAATTTCGGTATCTTTTACACGGCGCTGGCCGCGCTGTTGCTGGTGCCTGCAATGCTGCAATCAGCCATGTCAAGGAGGTAGATCATGCTGCGTTATTCAGTTGTGCTCCAACTGGTATTGCTGGTCTGTCTGGCAGCCCCGGTCCGGGCCAAGCAGGTTGTTGAAGAAGTGAAACAGGCCGGCCGCGAGACCAAGGAGGCCTTTAAACAGGCCGGCAAGACCATTAAAGAGGA
>CAZOTC010000283.1:0-3613 GCA_964582605.1 uncultured Geobacter sp.
CAACAGTGATTGGCCGCTGGTACGGATGATCTCGGCGTAGCTGCGCTGCAGCGGGGTCAGCCCGCTGTCCAGCAGCAGCCCTGCCATGCCGATCACCCCGTTCATCGGCGTGCGGATTTCATGGGACATGGTGGCCAGAAATTCGCTTTTGGCCTTGTTGGCTGCATCGGCAGCCAGCTTGCGCTGCTCGGCCAGCTCCTTTTCAAGGATCAGGGTCTGTTTTTCAAGCTGCTGCTGCTCAAGGTATTTTTCCTCCAGCAGCAGGCGGTGGGCGCATTCCAGCAGGGTATCCTGCAGCTGCAGGCCGTTGACCGGCTTGGTGACATACTTGTGAATCCCGATATTGATCGATTTGACCAGGTAGCTGGATTCATCAAAGGCGGTCATGACGATGATCGGCACGGTCGTGTCAACCTTGCGGATCTGTTCTGCCATATCAAGCCCGTCCATAACCGGCATCAGGACATCGGTAATGATGATCTTCGGCTGATGCAGGTGGTAGGCCAGCAGCCCCTGCTCACCGTTTTCCGCCACCACCAGCCGCCCCACCAGCCGTTCAAGAAACTCGGTAAACATGGCGCGTGTAAACTCTTCATCCTCTACATACAGGACGGTCAGACGTTTGAGAAACTCCTGATCAGGTGTCAGTGGCGCACTGTACATACTCAAGGCTCCCCAAGCGGCGTAAAGACGGTACATGAACAGCCGTCACCGCTATTCTGCACGGACAGCCTGCCGTTCATGTTGCGCTCAATGATCATTTTGGACATATACAGACCGATGCCGGTCCCCATGTTTTTGGTGGAAAAGTACGGCTCAAAGATCTTGTCCCGGACCTCATCCGGGATACCGCCGCCGTTGTCAAGCACCGTTACCGTCCCCATCCCTTCCTGCCGCCCCAGGCTGATGCTGATCCGCCCCGGCCTGGCACCGGTCTCCAGGATCGCATCCTTGGCGTTGTTCAGCAGATTCAGCAGTACCTGGGAATATTCGTTGGGAAAGCCCATCAGCAGACAGTCATTCCCGGCGGCAATCTCGATGCTGATGCCGTGGTTTTTGAATGCGGCCTCAACCAGCTCCACCGCTGCACGGACCTGCTGCAGGGCCGAAAAGGAGACCATCGCCTTGTCCGGGTTGAAGAAGTTTCTGAAGTCGTTGATGGTGGTGGACATCTTCTGAATCAGACGGTTGGCGGTGGCTGCCGCATCATCAAGGTACTCCCGGGTCAGCTCGCCGTTCATCTGTGCAAACTGAATATTGGTAATCAGCATGGACAGCGCGTTTAACGGCTGGCGCCACTGGTGGGCGATGTTGCCGATCATCTCACCCATGGCGGCCTGACGCCCCTGACTGATCAGCACCTGATCTTTCTGACGCAGCTCGGCCACCGTCTCTTCAACCTGTTGCTGCAGGGAGCGGTTCAGGAATTCAAGCTGTTCCTTGGCCTTGGTCAGTTCAAGCGTCTGCTGGTTGACCTGATGCTGGACAGCTGCATTCCTGCCGGTCATGGCCAGCAGAATCATCTGAAACAGCGTGGCAAACAGCAGCCCCGCTATACCGACCCCCCAGGCAAGCCATGAGCGCTGCCGGTTCAGATATGCGGCGGTGGGAAACACCTCCAGGCTCCAGAGCCGGTCGGCCATGGTCAGCCTGGTCTGCCAGAGATAGGGGGCAACCGGTCTGTTCTGACCGCTATCGGAGGCAAACAGCAGCTGCCGGTCAGGTTCAGCCTGGGGATCACGCATGCGGAATACCAGCCCGTCCGGCACCTGGTCACGGGTGGCGATCCTGACCATGTCATCAACCTTGATGACTGCCACGGCAAAACCGGTCAGTTGCGAAACAGTTTTTCCGGACAGGGGATCGTGCTGTTCCTGATAGGCCGGGTGTAACACCAGAACCCCGACCCGTTTCTGCTGCTCCTGCACCAGCTGGATCGGCTCGGTCACCGCCGGTTTCATAAAATTCATCGCCTGTTCAATGGCACTTCTGCGGACCGGATCGGAATAGATATCGTAGCCGACAGCCGCCTGATTGCCGCTCAGGGGAGCAATATAACCGACCGGGACGTAGTAAGGGCGCTCTCCGGCGACCACGATTTTCTTTTCTCCGTTCCGTTCAGTGACATTGAAGCCGGACGCCATGTATTTCTGTGCCATGGACTGTTCAAAGAGAGGGCGCTGGACATGTCTGAGATAGGGATTGAAGCTGAGGGCAAAGATATCCCGGTTGTCCTGCAGCGTAATCCGGGTAAAATATTCGAACTGCCGGTAGGTCATGGCCGGGGTGACCTCAATCAGTCGCCGCAGTGAGGAGAGCGCCTCCTGGTGGGCAACCAATCGATGATCAAGCAGCCGTGCGATCTTTTCGCCCGAGTCCTCAATCTGTGCCACCTGCTGCCTGAGTTCCCAGCGGGAAACGGTCAGGAAGATCACCGTCACGACGGCAAGGGCAACCAGCATCGGCAGTGCTACCGTGGTAAACCGCTCTTTCCAGGGAGATGCTCCCCGTAACAGCACGACCAGGGTTATCGGGGTAAAGGTCAACACCCCCAGCACATCGCCAAGCCACCAGTTCCACCAGAAAAACAGACGATCAACGGTCGGAACGATGCCGGTCAGACAGAGTACGGCGGTACCGACCGTGGCAGAGACAAGGCAGGCCAGCGGCGCGGCAAGCGCCAGAAACAGACCGATATCCTTTTCAGTTGCCAGCAAGCGCCATTTTTCAGGCTGCCGGCGCTGAACAAGCCGGTATGCAACCCAGGCCTGCAGTGCCGCACCGCCTCCCAGCAGCGCTGCCGCTGCAATGGACAAACTACCGAGGGAGCCGTTCTTCCAGGCCACAAAGAGATTGATTACCAGTGACCCAAGCCAGATACCGGGCAGGACCCGCGGCCCCAGACAGAGCACAGCAGCGACCGCCAGCCCTGCTGCCGGAAAAACCGGGCTGGCATAGCCGGGCGGTATGGCCAGGGCAAGTCCGGCTGCACCCAACAGGACGTAGCCCAGGGCGGTCACCGCTATCCGACGAAACGTGCTCATACCGTACGCTCCGTCGGCACGATCCGGTGTCGGTGGTCTACTGTTCATGGCCGTGCATTTCCCAGCGGCGTAAAGACGGTAAAGGAGCAGCCGTCAGCGCTGTTCTGCACGGACAGCCTGCCGTTCATGTTGCGTTCGATAATCATCTTGGACATGTACAGGCCGATGCCGGTCCCCATCTGCTTGGTGGAAAAGTACGGCTCAAAGATCTTGTCCAGCACCGCCGAAGGGATGCCGCCGCCGTTATCCCGCACCGTTACCGCCCCCATGCCGTCCTGCAGCCCCAGACTGATGCAGATCCGGCCGGGCTTGGCACCGGTTTCAAGGATGGCATCCTTGGCGTTGTTCAGCAGGTTCAGCAGCACCTGGGAATATTCGTTGGGGAACCCTTTCAGCAGGCAGTCATCTCCTTCAACAATCTCGATACCGATACCGTGGTTTTTAAACGCGGTGTCCACCAGTTCCACCGCAGAGCGGATCTGCTGCAGGGCTGAAAAGGAGACCATCGACTTGTCCGGGTTGAAGAAGTTTCTGAAGTCGTTGATGGTGGTGGACATCTTCTGGATCAG
>CAZOTC010000284.1:0-3591 GCA_964582605.1 uncultured Geobacter sp.
TTGAACGGCCTGACCCGAGGCGCCTTTGGTAAGGTTGTCGATCATGCTCACCACCTCATTGCAGCTTTCAATGGCTGAGGTCAAGTAGCTGATCTGTTCACGGTTGACCGGTCCCAACCGTTTGTCCCTGACGAGATCAATGGAACCGATAGCAGCGGTAAGCGGATTTTTGAGATCATGGGAAAGCATGGAGATGAAATCACGTTTTTCCCGTTCCAGCGATTTGATAGCCAGGCAGCGTTCAATGCTCTTCATCAGATGCTCGGCGGAAAACGGCGCCATCAGGCAGTCCAGGGCACCCTCCTGGTGACAGGCAAGGTAACGCTCCTGCTCGTTGGCATCCAGCAGGGCGATCACCGCCGGATCATTGCCTGATTCTTTCAGATGATCCAGAGGCGGCAGGCAGCGGTCCTGTGGAGGTGAACCCAACAGGATGCCGTCCAGTTGCTGTTCCTGAATGACGCTGCGGGCAGCAACGCAGTTATCAGCCAGGTGCAGCGTATAAACACCGGCGTCAAGCAGCTGATGTGCAAGCCGGGCTGCATTGGTGTCATTAAAAACGATCAGGATCTGTTTTGGGCCCATTATGGCCGACCTCCGCCTGTGTCATTCAGAAATGCCTCGGCAAGGACCAGGTCTTCAGGGGTGGTTATCTTGATATTACGATAGCTGCCGGTAATAACTCTGACCGTTTCACCGTAGCGTTCCAGCAGTGAGCAGTCATCGGTGCCAAGGAACTGCTCATGGGCAGCTCTGGTGTGCGCCTGCATAATCTGCTCAAACCTGAAGCTCTGGGGTGTCTGGGCCTGCCAGAGTGTGGATCTGTCCGGGGTTGTGGTCACGGTGCCATCCTGGACAACCTTGATCGTGTCTTTGGCCGGTACCGCCACCAATGCACCAATACCGCTGCCGGCCAGGGCAATGGACTGCTGCAGGATCGACTCATCAATAAAGGGGCGGACTCCGTCGTGAATCAGGATAATATCATCGTCGTCAGCATGCGTTTGCAGGGCAGTCAGGCCATGCATGACAGAATGCTGCCGCTCGGCGCCACCAGCCACAATGGCGAGCACCTTCGAAAGATGATACTGTTCAACCACCTCTTTGCGACAGTACGGTATCTCATCTTCCGGTATCACCAGTATAATGCCGTTAATCAGGGGTGAATCCTGAAACAGCTGCAGGGTGCGGGCAACAATCGGCTTGCCGGACAGATGCAGATACTGCTTGTTGATTGAGGCTCCCATCCGTTTACCCATACCGGCGGCAGGTATCACGGCAAAGGCGCGGCGCTCAGACATGACGCCCCCCGACAGCCTGGTGCAGGGCTGATGCCAGCAGCGGAAGCTCCTTGTCCTGCAGGGTACGCACATCAAGCAGAAACCGGTCCTTCTGAAGCCGTCCCACAACCGGCGGCGTGGTGCTGCGCAGCAGTTCTTCAAGGCGATGAGCGGTCAGGCCTGTTGCTGTTACCTCGATCAGGCGGCTGGGCAACTGCAGCAGGGGAAATGAGCCGCCGCCAGGGCTGGAAAAGCCGTCCTGCAAGGTGAGTACATACTGCTCCGGAAGGAGTGAACGCAGTTTGCGCAGCATCCGTCGTGCCTGCTGCTGCAGCTCTGTCGGAGAAATGGTCAGCATGCGCAACGTAGGGATCTCGTTCAGGGCAACCCGTTCATCTCGATAAAGCCGCAGGGTGGCTTCCAGCGCCGCCAGGGTCAGTTTGTCGATCCGCAATGCGCGCAGCAACTGGTGCCGTTTCATCTTTTCAACCAGCTCGCGACGGCCGACGATCAGGCCTGCCTGGGGGCCGCCCAGCAGTTTATCGCCGCTGAAGGTGACGATATCTGCTCCTGCCTGCAGATGCTGCTGAACAGTGGCTTCTCCGCTGATGCCGAAACGCGCAAGATCAACCAGGCAGCCGCTGCCTGCGTCCACCATGGTCGGGATGCCGGATTCCTTGCCGATCCTCGCCATTTTTTCAGTATCAACCTCGGCAGTAAAACCGACCACCGCAAAATTGCTGGTGTGTATCTTCAACAGCAGGGCGGTCTGGTCGGTGATTGCACTGATATAGTCGCGGGGATGGGTACGGTTGGTGGTGCCTACCTCAACCAGGACAGCGCCACTCTGGCGCATGACATCAGGGATCCGGAACGAACCGCCGATCTCGACCAGCTCCCCCCGGGATACAATCACTTCATGGCCTGCAGCAAGGCTTGAGAGTGCCAGCATGACCGCTGCGGCATTGTTGTTGACCACCAGAGCCGCTTCGGCACCGGTCAGCTCACAGAGCAGTTTCTCAACATGTACATACCGTTCGCCGCGCTCAGCACGCTCCAGGTCAAACTCAAGGTTGCTATATCCCCAGGCGGTATCCTTCAGGGCAGCTTCAGCTGCATGGGCAAGGGGAGAACGGCCCAGATTGGTATGCACCACCACACCGCTGCCGTTTATGACCCGGCGCAGGCTGGGGGTTTCTGCAGCACGTACCGCATGCAGCACCAGGCTGCAGATTTGGTCAGGGGAAAGATCTGTGTCTGTGTGGGTGGAAAGTCTGTTGCGCAGTTCTTCAAGTACCCTGCGAACGGCTTCCTTCAGGCCGGTATGGCTGGTGATTGATCGCATTGCTGTGATCTCCGGCCATGACAGGATCTTGTCCATCTTGGGCAGCCTGCGTCTGCTATCCTGGGGTGGGATTTTCATGACAGCCGCCTACAGATCCATTGCTTCGCCGGGACGGCAGACAGACTCGTCCAGCAGGACTTTGCCGCCGTACTCGGCATTCTTACGCACCAGCAGCTCAGCTGCCTCACAGTCACGGCTGCGGAAGGCGGCAATAATTTTCTTATGCTCCTGCACTGAGACGGCCATTCTGCCAGGCTGGGAGAGGGACATCAGGCGGAGGCGCTGGAAGCGGGTGACCAGCAGATTGATCATCTCACGCAACTTGTCGTTATCTGCTGCCTTGATAAAAAGATCATGGAAGTCGTTATGGATCTTGAAAAACTGTTTTATGTCGCCCTGTTCACACAGTTCCGACAGCCGCTCATTGATGGTCTGCAGCCGGTCGATCTCCTTTGCGGTCAGCCTGGAGCAGGCCAGTTTGGCGGCATACCCTTCGAGGATACTCTTGATTGCGTAAAACTCTTCAACATCACGCTGGGTGTAGGCGCTGACTACCGCCCCCTTGCGAGGGATGACCTTCAGGTAACCTTCTGATTCAAGCTGTCGAAAGGCCTCCCTGATCGGTGTGCGGCTGATGCCGAAGCGTTCGGCAAGTTCAGGTTCTGAAACGCGGCTACCGGAGGTTATGGTCCCGGAGATAATGGCATCTCGGATAGTTTCAAGGATCTTTTCCCGCAGCGTCGGATGACGTTCATGCATTTTTTTCATGGTGAAGGCTACTCCACACAGACATTAAATAGGTAAAAATTATTGTATACAGTATGCATTATTTGTCAATGGAATCTGCTATTTTTTAATGAGTTTTGGAAATGTGGAGTCGGGCTCTGCACAGCAGGCTGTGCTACTCGGAACTTGAATTTTAGCGGTGCTGATAGTAGGGTGCAAGGATTCCGGGCAGTATGGGGG
>CAZOTC010000285.1:0-3578 GCA_964582605.1 uncultured Geobacter sp.
TAGCTATGTTTTTGGAATGCCCATGAGCCTGCTTGATATCTCTATTCTGACGGTTCTGGCGCTGGGTGGGCTGCGTGGTTTGCTGCGCGGACTGATCAAGGAACTGGCTGCCCTGACCGCAATGCTGGCCGGGGGCTGGCTGGCCTACAAATACCATGAGCAGGCTGCAGTCTTGCTGCACGGATTCCTTCCTCCGGTTGCGGCACGGATGGCAGCCTTTGTGCTGTTACTGATTCTGGTGGGGCTGTCTGCCCATCTGCTGGGCAATCTGCTGACCAGGCTGGTTACGCTTGCCTTGCTGGGTTGGGTCAACCGTCTGGGAGGGCTATTGGTTGGTTTTCTGGAAGGTGGACTTGTTCTGGGGATGGTTTTTTATGCCGTGCTGGCAATACCGTTTCCGTTCGGATTCAAGACAACGGTACAGCAGCATCAGATAGCCTCAGAGTTGGCCCGTTTTGGCGGAATGGTTGTTGATCGGGCGCGGGCACTACAAAGGCCAACACCATGAGTCGTGATGAAAAGGTCAGGGAGATAGCCGAGAGGCTTTCGATTGCCGAGGTGGTTGGCGAGTATGTGCAGTTGAAGCGGAGTGGCTCCAACTACTTGGGGCTCTGTCCGTTTCATGGTGAAAAAACACCGTCGTTCAACGTCAACCCGGCCCGTGAGATCTTTCATTGCTTTGGTTGCGGAGCCGGTGGCGACATATTCTCCTTTGTAATGAAGATCGAAGGGATCAGTTTTCCCGAGGCGCTGCGCAAGCTGGCTGCCAAGGCCGGAGTAACCATTGAAGAGCGTCCTCTGACCGATGCTGAAAAGCAACAGCGGCAGGAACGCGACCAGCAGCGGGAGATCATGCTGGTGACCGCACAGCATTACCGTGATCTGTTGACCCGTATGCCGGAAGGGGCAGACGCGCGCAGCTATCTGCAGCAGCGTGAGGTCACGCCCGAGGTTGCTGCAGCCTATGGGCTGGGCTACGCTTCGGAGAAGCGTGACAGCGTGGTGCAACTGCTGCGGGGGAAGGGGCTGCCGCTGGAGTTGGCCGCTCAATTGGGAATCGTGCGTAAGGGCGACCGTGGCTGGTATGACCTGCTGCACAAGCGGTTGATCTTTCCGATCCGCGACAATCAGGGACAGCCGATCGGGTTTGCAGGCAGGGTGCTGGACAACAGCCTGCCCAAGTACATCAATTCACCCGAGTCGCCGCTCTATCACAAGAGCAGCGTGCTGTTCGGCTCTGATCTGGCTCTGCGGGATATTCGCCAGAGTGGCACCGCCATTATTGTGGAAGGCTACTTTGACCATCTTGCCCTGTATCAGGCGGGGGTCAAGAATGTGCTGGCAACCTGTGGCACAGCCCTGACCGATGGTCATATCACGCTGCTGAGGAAACATGCCCAGCGGCTCTGTCTGCTGTTTGACGGCGATAACGCCGGACGTAAGGCCACGGTACGGGCCATGGAACTCTGTCTGGAGCAGTCCCTGCCGATCTATGTGATCAGTCTGCCGCAAGGGGAGGATCCGGACAGCTTCCTGCAGCAGCAGGGAGCCGAGGCCTTCCAGCAACGGATTGCGGCTGCAAAACCGGCCTTTGAACAGTTTCTTCACTGGCTGCTGGCCAAGACGCCTGCAGACAGCGTGGATCAGCGGGTACGGTTGCTGGATGAGATTATCCCTCGTTATCAGCGGATCAAGGATCCGGTGGAGCGGGATCTGTATCAAAAAGAGATCTGCCGTCTGTTGGGCATTGATCAGCAGGCGTTCCGGCGTCGGCTCTCCGGACGGCGGGATGAGTCTGCTCCTTCCGGACAACGTCAGCAGACATCTGCTCCGTTACGGCAGGCCATCCCCCGAGATGCGGTGCAGGAGACTCTGTTGGGGCTGATGGCGTCCTATCCTGAGGCCCGGCAGGAGCTGGTTCGCTATGGGCTGGCACAACTGTTTGACCGGCGTCATCTGGCGTTGGCTGAGGTGTTGCAGACCATTGACGCAGATGCCGCCGCAGAGTCCGTCTGGCCCGACTTGCTGGCCCGACTTGAGGATGGGGAACAGAAGGAGCTGGCCGCAAGCCTGCTGGTGCAGGATCAGCATCTGGCTGACATTGACTGGCGTCAGGCCTGGCAGCATTGCCTGAAGCGCCAGGAACAAAACCGGACGCGAGCCTTGAAGCAGATCGCTCTCAGGTTGGCCACCATGCCGGAAGACAGTGAAGAGTATCAGGAATTATTACTTTCAGCCGATAAGTTGCGTAATCAGAAATCGGCGCTATAACTAGAAGCATATACACCATACCGTATACATAAAGGTACCTGACCACATGGCTAAAAAGAATATGGATGAAGTCAAACAGTTGATTGATATCGGCAAGGAGAAGGGATTTCTTACCTTCGATGAGGTCAACGATATCCTGCCTCCGGATATTGCTACCGAACAGATTGATGATGTTATGGGGATGTTTGGCGAACTGGACATCGAGATTGTCGATTCTGCTCAAAAGGTTAAGATTCCTAAAATCAAGATTGATCTTGAAGAAGGTGAAGAAGAGGCCGAAGGAGAATCGGAAGAGATCGAGTTTGAACCAGGGGCAATCGGTCGTACCAGTGATCCGGTACGGATGTACCTGCGCGAAATGGGTTCAGTATCACTGCTGACCCGTGAAGGGGAAGTCGAGATTGCAAAACGGATCGAAGACGGTGACCGCGAGGTGGCCGGTATCATCCTGAATACTCCCATTACCGTCAAGGAAGTGCTTGCACTGGGTGAAAAACTCCGCAAATTCCAGATTACCCCCTCGGAGATCAGCAAGGATATTGAAGAAGACGCTGATGTCGACCTTGAGGAAGGTGAAGAAGATACCCAGAAACTGCGCCTGCTTGAAATCATTGATGCCATTGGCTCCTGCGACCAGGAGCTTACGGCTCTCCTGACCTCGCTGGAGACCGCCAAGGCTGCTGCAAAGAAAAAAGAGCTGGAAAAGGCAGTCAAGGAAGCTAAGGAACGGCTGGCAGAGCTGTTGCGTTCCCTGCGGATGAAGGATCGTCATATAACCAGAGTTGCTGATCGTCTGAAAGAGCTTTCTTCCAAGGTCAACCGGGTTAAAAATGAGCTGGCAGAGGTCCACAGCATCGTAGCACCGGACAAGCTGGCAGAGTTGTTGGAAAAATTTAAGCTGGATGAAGCCAAGGGAATGGCTGCATTAAAGCCGTTCAAGCTCAGTGAAGATGATTTCCAAAAGGTTGAGAAACGCCTCAAAAATGCAGTGCGTAAGTTAGCCAAGGTGGAACAGGAGTCAGGTTTCAAGGCAACCGAGCTTTCTAAGGCGATTCGGGCGATTCGGGAAGGTGAGCACAAGGCTCGCATTGCCAAGTCAGAGCTGATTGAGGCCAACCTGCGTCTGGTGGTTTCCATTGCAAAGAAATACACCAACCGCGGTCTGCAGTTCCTTGACTTGATCCAGGAAGGCAACATCGGCCTGATGAAGGCGGTGGACAAATTCGAGTACCAGCGCGGCTACAAGTTCTCCACCTACGCCACCTGGTGGATCCGTCAGGCCATCACCCGGGCCATTGCCGATCAGG
>CAZOTC010000286.1:0-3575 GCA_964582605.1 uncultured Geobacter sp.
GGGACGTGATATCAAACTGGCTGAAGAACGGATTTCAGGCTATCGCAATTTCTGTAACAAGGTATGGAATGCGGCCCGCTTTACCTTGATGAACCTGGATGGGTTTGATCCGGATCAGCTGGTCTTTGAAGATCTGCGGCTGACCGAGGCCGATGAGTGGATTCTGCACCGTCTGAATGAGACGGTGCGTGAAACGAACCGGGCTCTGGACGAATATCGCTTCAATGAGGCGGCCATGACACTCTACCAGTTTACCTGGAGTGAATTCTGTGACTGGTATCTGGAGCTGTCGAAACAGGAACTGTACGGTGACGATCCGCTGCGTCGCCGGACAACCCAGTATATGCTCTGGACCGTGCTGGAGCATCTGCTGCGCCTGCTGCATCCGTTTATGCCGTTTATCACGGAAGAGATCTGGCAGGTCTTGCCAAAGGGGAGCCGCTGCAGTCTGCGCGGATCAGGCGGAGACTGGGCCCCGTCCATCATGCTGGCCCCTTATCCTCAGCCACGTGAAGACTGGCAGTTTGAAGATGCAGCCGGCCGGATGGAACAGGTTATGGAGGTTATCTCGGCTATACGTACCATCCGTGGAGAGATGGAGGTGCCGCCATCACGCGAAATCAGTGTAATCCTGTCGACCGCTTCTCAGAAAGCCGAGGATCTGGCCCGTCTGTTTGAGGCCAAGATCAAGTCTATGGCCCGGATAGGTGAACTGACCATCGGAAAGAATCTGCCGAAACCGGAAGATGCCTCTGTGCAGCCGGCAGGCAGATTTCAGGTCTTTGTCCCTCTGAAAGGGCTGGTTGATGTGGCTGAAGAAGAAAAACGGCTGCTGAAGGAGATCGGTAAGCTGGACAAGGATATCGAACAGTTCTCAAAGAAGCTGGAGACCCCCAGTTTTGTAGACCGTGCTCCGGCTGACATCGTTGCCAAGGAACGGGCAAAGCTGGCTGAAGTTACCTCCAAGAAGGCTGTCCTGGAAGAGAGCCTGGAAAAGATCAGACGCCTGAGATAGGCAGAGAGACAGAGCGCATGGGCGAACTTGAGCGGGTATTGCGTGAAGGTGCGGCGTTGCACGATGCCGGGCGCTATGATGATGCCCTTGCGTTATATGATGAAGCGGTCAGCCGTTGGCCGACTCTGGCCCTGTTGTGGAATAACCGCGGCAATACCTTGCTGGAGCTTGGCTTTACGGATCAGGCAATCAAAAGCTACCGTCAGGCGCTCCAGCTCGCACCGTCATTGCATGACAGCCGTGTGGCACTGGCCACCTGTCTGCAGGCCATGGGAGAGGTTCAGCAGGCGCTGGTCGAGTGTGCAAAGGTACTCAAGGCGGCCCCTGACCATGCTGAGGCCCACTGGAACTACGGGTTGCTGCTGTTGCTGCAGGGTAACTATCAATCCGGTTTTAGAGAGTATGAATGGCGGTGGAAAAAACGCCGCTTTACCTCACCGGCGCGGGATTTTGCCCAGCCGCGTTGGCACGGAGGCAATCCTTCCGGAAAGACGGTTCTTGTGTACGCGGAGCAGGGCTACGGCGACACCTTGCAATTTTGCCGCTATCTTCCCTTGCTGGTGCGCCAGGGGGCACAGGTGTTGTTAGAATGTCACCCCCCGCTGCAGGCTCTTATGCAGACTATCGAGCCTGCTGTAACTGTTGTTCCGCTCGGCAGTCCTCTGCCTGGTTTTGATTTTCAGGCGCCACTGCTCTCCCTTCCCTATCTTTTTGGCAGTACTCTTGAAACCATCCCAAGAACAGTCCCTTACCTGTCCGCACCCGCAGGTCGGTTGCCGTTCTGGCAGAGCGTAGTCCCTGCCGGTAATGCTTGTAAAGTGGGATTGTGCTGGTCAGGAAAGAATTACCCTGACCCTGGTCGCAGTTGTCAGCCCAAGCTGCTTGAACCGTTAAAAAATATTTCAGGGATTGAGTGGGTGTCGCTGCAGACCGGCGAGCAGAGCGCCCTTCCGTTTCCTGTGACCGATCTGACTCTGTTACTGCAGGATTTTGCTGACACGGCAGCTCTGATTGAGCAGCTGGATCTGGTGATTACCATTGATACGGCAGTGTGCCACCTTGCCGGTGCCTTGGCGAAGGAAGTCTGGCTGATGGTCCCGTTTGCTCCTGACTGGCGTTGGGGGGTGAGCAGTGCTGAATGCCCGTGGTATCCGACAATGCGGCTCTTCAGGCAGAAAAAGGCAGGAGAGTGGCAGGCTGTGGTTCAAGAAGTTGCCGAAGCCCTTGCCGGTTGGCGTCAGGTCCCGTGAATGCGTGCTTTCTGCATCTCCTGAATCAGGATGCCGATCTCCATCGGTTTTGGAACATAACCGTCAAAACCTGAGGCAAGTAACAGTTCCTTCTCTTCCTGCAAAGCGTGAGCGGTAAGGGCAATAATCGGCACGTGACTGCCGGTTGCCGACTCATGCTGTCTGATCTTTGCCGTTGCGGCACAGCCGTCAACCAACGGCATCTGGATGTCCATCAGTATCAGATCAAACGGTTGCTCCTGCCAGAGCCGAACAGCCTCTCTGCCGTTGTGTACACCGGTGACCTGATGTCCCATTTTCTTGAGAACGGTCTCGGCATATTTCTGGTTTACCGCATTATCTTCAGCAAGCAGAATTCTGAGCGACGGACCCTCCCATTGTGATGAAAGAGTATCACTGTGCTCATCCGGAATCGCTGTGGCGGTTGGACGTGTAACCGTAAAGGGAATGGCGAGGTGGAATGAACTGCCGTTGCCTGCAACGCTTTCAACCCAGATTCTACCTCCCATTAGTTCAATCAGCTTGCGACTGATCGAGAGACCGAGTTTTTTTGCACCAAGCCTTCGGCTTTGTTTTTCATCTGTCGTTGGTGCAAGCAGCGCAGCAACGGTTTCTGTGTCCATGCCGATACCGGTGTCATGGACACTCAACTGTAAAAGGACCTGATCACCACACTGTTCAAGCACGCTAACCGATATCCGGATGGTGCCTTTTTCGGTGAATTTGATTGCATTACCCAGCAGGTTAAGCAGAACCTGTTTGGTATGCAGCTGATCTCCACGCAGAGTGTCCGGGACCGTGTGAGGAATATCGATCAGCAGTTCAAGCCCCTTGATATGCAGGTCGGTGTGCTGGGTTTTGATGATGTTGTGGATGGTTCCGCGCAGACTGAAGTCAACCTGTTCAAGCTCGACCCTGCCGTCCTGGATCATGGAAAGATCAATAATATCATTGATCAGGTACATCAAGCTTTTGGCGGAGATCTCAAGGCAGTCCAGGTACTCTTTCTGGGTGGCATCAAGGTCGGTTGTTCTGAGCAGCTGCGCCATTCCGATTACCCCGTTCATGGGGGTGCGGATTTCGTGGCTCATGTTGGTGAGGAATTCATTGCGTGCGCTACGATCCTCATCAACCCCCTGGGCCAAAGAGGAGGTGACCTTTTCAGGATACTTCGTCTGTTTGTTTTTTTTGCAGTTTTGCGTCATAACGGTGCCCGGTCCCTGAATGAACTGCCTGTCAGCAATTACTTGAGCCTCTTGCAAAACTACTGCGGAGGCTGTCTACTGTGTTGCGCGGTGCTCGCTTCTTCG
>CAZOTC010000287.1:0-3562 GCA_964582605.1 uncultured Geobacter sp.
TTCTGCTTGATCGGCCAGAGCAGCCGACGGGCCTTGTCCAGGTTGACGTTGTCCGGCCAGCTGTTGAGCGGTGCCAGCCGTTGTGAACCGGAACCGGCGCCGCCACGGCCATCACCCATCCGGTAGGTACCGGCGCTGTGCCAGGCCATGCGGATCATCAGGCCGCCGTAGTGCCCCCAGTCAGCCGGCCACCAGTCCTGCGAGTTAGTCATCAGAGCCACAAGATCCTGCTTGATGGCGGTCAGATCGAGCTTTTTAAACTCTTCGCGGTAGTTGAATGTTTCGCCCATCGGGTTGGATTTTGCTGATTGCTGATGCAGAATATTGAGGTTCAATTGATTGGGCCACCAATCACGATTGCTGGTACCGCCACCTGCTACCTGCCTGCTGGACTTTCCCGTTACCGGACATCTACTCTCACTCATGCGCCCTGCTCCTTTCATGGTAATGGTTGATGGAATGAAACTGCCGAGGAAATTTCCTGACCCTACCTATGGCATCTCAGCTTTCCACAGATTTTATTAATGTCAAGACAATAGCATATTATTTTTAGGTAAGAATTATTCCTACAGGCAGAGCAATAAAAAGCGGGGGCATCACCTGACGCAACCCGCTTAAAGCAGACCTATTACTTGATTTGAATGAATACCGATGCTGCTGCGCCGCAGACAGGGCATTTTTCAGGGGCGGCCTTCTCATGGGTATGACCGCAGATCGGACAGACATAATAATCAAACTGCTCGCCAGTCTGGCCCAGGGTGTCAAAGGCCTTCTGGTACAGTTCGGCATGGGTCTTCTCAACCGTATTGGCGTAGCTGAAGGAACGCAGCGCCTCGGTTGCCCCTTCGGCCTTGGCATCTTCGATCATCGGCGGATACATCTCTTTATACTCATGGGTCTCGCCGCCGATAGCCTCCTGCAGGTTTTCTTTGGTGGACTTGATGCCGCCCAGCGCCTTCAGATGGGCATGGGCATGCACGGTCTCAGCCTCGGCGGCTGCACGGAACAGGCGGGCCACTTGGGGCATCCCCTCACAGTCAGCCTGCTTGGCAAAGGCCAGATATTTACGGTTGGCCTGGGATTCACCGGCAAAGGCATCTGCAAGGTTTTTCTCTGTTTTTGGTCCATTAGCCATTACAAAATCCTCCATCTCTGTTGTATGAATGACCGATTAACAATCGGCATATTCGTAATAATACCTATTTAAGAAAGTGTCAACAATTAAATTCGATTACGACAACTCCTCTGAGACATACGTCGCAATCAACTCAGCAATCTTCTCCGGGGTGGTGCGGTCATTATTAAACAGCAAATGATACAGGGCCGGGTCATGATCATCCTGATGCAGGAAATCACGGGTAAAACCGTCACGCAGTTTCTGCTGTTTCAGGATCATTTTTTCGGCAGCATCAAGCTCTATCTGCAGACGTTGAGCTATGGTACGCACCTTGAAATCCATAGAGCCGTACATCCTGAAATGCCAGGCATGTTCAAAATGGCGGGTAACAATCGCCCCGCCCAGTTCCATGATAATCACGTTTCCCTGCTCTGCCAAAGAGACAACATGTTTGCAGAGCATCCTGAAACAGTCCTGACTGTGGGTCCAACGGGGGGAAAAGGTTGCCAGGATATCGTCAAGAATCCGGTTCTGTTCACCAAGCTTTTCAAGAATCTCTTTTGAAATGTTATGGCGGTTGGCAACCTCGTCAAGCACCGCTTTGTCGATCAGCAACCATGGCTCACCGGTCTTGTGCGCCATCAATTCACAGAGCCGCTCTGCAACCGGATACCCCTGACAGCCGAACTGACGTGACAAGGTGATGCAAGGCCGCGGTTTTTCCCGTTCTTTGTCAAACGACGCTTTTTGCTTCTGTACTCTGTTGTACTCCTCCAAGGCACCTATTCTCAGATCAACAGATGGAATAAACAGGTTCTCAGGCATGCTCTCTCCTCTAAATTTTAAACTACCGGTTTTCGGCTGTAGTAAATTGTAAAGTAGAATCCTGATTATGCAACCCCGCCCCGGTAAATTTTGTCCGATTCAACCGGCAGGAAACTCTTTTCTTGACAAAACCACTTCAAGACGTAATCATTCCTAACAAATAATTAAAAAGCGGAGAACTGCCGTGGCGATGCCTACCTTACCGGAACAGCTTGAGCAGATGATGGTTCATTTTAGTACTGCCTGTCGCACTGCAGGACTCAAACTCACCCATCAGCGTACTGAAATTTACCGCCAATTGCTCGTGACGGCAGATCACCCCTCTGCAGAAACACTCCACAAGCGCCTTTTGCCTGCCTTGCCCACCATCTCACTGGACACGGTCTACCGTACGCTTACCACCCTTGAACAGTACGGTCTGGTTGCACGCATTCAAACCGCCGAGAGTCAGGCCCGCTTTGAAGCGGTCTACGCTCCTCACCATCACCTGATCTGCAGCAAGTGCAAGCAGGTCATAGATTTTCAGTGGCCTGAGATTGATACACTCGAACTTCCTGCCAATGTGCATCAATGGGGCTCTGTTGACTCAAAAACCATAGTTATGTACGGAATTTGCAACAGCTGTACCTCCTCCTGACCTGTTTTCCCCTCTCCTTTACTGCCGTTTTTCAGTGTAATCCAAAAATAGTATTGACAGCTATTTTCAAAACAGTTATTGATATCAAAAGTCATTAGCAAGGAGGGGTTGTGGCATACACTACAGCAGCACTATCACCAGCGCAGAATCCCGCATCAGCCAAAAATCTTCTTGCGTACTATAGTGACCCTGTTGACTGTCTGACCGCCCATCTGATGCTGGAATGTTCAGAGGTGCTGGCCGGGATGAAGCCTGCCAACCTGATTTCTCTGGTCAATCGCCCCCGCCCCTGCGGCAGAAATCTGTATCAACTGTGGCAGTCCATGCATCATCAGGCCATCAAAAGACTCGAGAAGCTTGATTTCCTCGTTCTTCAGACCAAAGAACGGGCACTGATGCTGTTGTGTTACGACAAACAACAACTCACCAGACATCTTGAGCATGCCGGTATTCGCACCCTGCTGCAGAAGGCCGGCTACCAGCGTGATGCGTCAGTTGATCAGCTGCTTGCAGAACTGAAGCAACGGATTGCAGACCAAGACCGTTTTCCCCATGAGATCGGCCTGTTTATCGGCTATCCGGCCAAGGATGTTGCAGCTTTTATGGGGCTGGTCAAGCTCCCCTTTACCTGTCAGGCCCTTTGGAAGATATATGGAAATCCTGACCGGAGCCTGCATCTAGCAGAACATTTCCGCTGTTGCCGTCAGAGAATGAGCATGCTGCTTGCTTCCGGTAACCAGCACCTGCTTGAATTAAAGGATCCAAAGCACCCCTTTTTTTACAACACTATCGATAATAACTTTCATAATTACAATACTGGAAGGGTATAACGTACATGGAAAGACTGATTATCACCAGCTCCCAACTCTTTAAAGGTTTTCAGGAGATCATCATTAAACATGCAGGAGAAGAATACCGTCTAAGAATTACCAGCAACAACAAACTGATCATGACCAAGTAGCTGAAACAAAACTAGATATACA
>CAZOTC010000288.1:0-3560 GCA_964582605.1 uncultured Geobacter sp.
CGATGGGAATCGAGATTCTAGGACTGCCGCTGTACTACTACATCGCCATGGTGGCTAAGGTGCTGATCGCGTTCGTATTCGTGCTTCTGACCGTGGCCTATGCGACCTATGCCGAGCGTAAGATTATCGGTTATATGCAGGTACGGATCGGACCGAACCGGACTGGCCCGATGGGATTGTTGCAACCGATCGCAGACGGCTTGAAACTGTTCTTCAAGGAAGAGATTATTCCTGCAGAATCCAACAAGTTTGCCTTTCTGCTGGCGCCTCTGATCGCATTGGTACCTGCATTCATTACCTTTGCCGTTATACCCTTTGGCGATACCATCAAGGTCATGGGGTATGATGTACCGCTGCAGATAGTCGGTTATTATGACTCGGGTATAGGCAAGGTAGTTGATATTAACGTCGGTATGCTCTACGTACTGGCAATGTCTTCACTCGGTGTCTATGGGATCGTGCTCGCCGGGTGGGCATCAAACAGCAAATATTCACTGCTTGGCGGACTGCGCTCCTCAGCGCAGATGATATCCTATGAGCTTGCCGCCGGTCTTGCTATTATTCCGGTCTTTATGCTGGTTGAATCGCTTTCGTTGCAAGAAATTATAAAGGCACAAAGCGGGATGAAGTGGTTCATCTGGAACAGCCCGATGACCTTTGCAGCCGGTATGATTTTCTATGTTGCAACACTCGCCGAAGTGAACAGAACACCGTTTGACCTTCCAGAAGCGGAAACAGAACTGGTATCGGGATTCTGTACGGAATATTCCTCTATGAAGTACGCGATGTTCTTCATGGCTGAGTATGCAAACATGGTTACGGTCAGCGCCCTGATGGTTACACTCTTCCTGGGTGGATGGGATGGGCCGCTGGTTTCCACCTTCCCGCTGCTTTCACCGGTGTACTTTGTTGCAAAAGTGTATTTCCTGATGTTTATGGCGATGTGGATCAGGGCTACCCTCCCGCGCTATCGTTATGACCAGCTGATGCATCTGGGCTGGAAAGTTATGCTGCCTGCAGCTCTTGGACTGATTGTGGTAACTGCAGTAGCGGGACATTTTGGCTTCTATACCTTTACCGGGTTGTTTGGGAAATAAATTATCAATAGTTGCGTTTCTGATTTAACGAGAACTACACAGTAATAATAAAGGACGACGTTATGCCGAATCCGTTTACGCCGATCATGCAAGGAATGAAAATTACTCTGGGACACCTGTTCAAAAAACCGGTTACCCTCATGTATCCGGATGAGCGTCCCAAGGTTGCAGAACGATTCCGTGGACTGCATGCCCTCAAAGTGTCTCATAATAAGGCCAAGTGCGTTGCCTGTTATCTCTGCCCTACGGTTTGTCCTGCAAAATGCATAACCGTTGAGGCGGGTGAGGATGCCAATCACGATAAGTTTGCAGCTAAATATGAGATCGATATGTTGCGCTGTATCTTCTGCGGTTACTGTGTAGAAGCCTGTCCGGTTGATGCACTCAAGATGACCGGTGAGTTTGAGCTGGCAAACTATCGCCGCGAAGACTTCATTTTCTCCAAGGAACGACTTCAAGAAAAGAAATAAAGGAGCGCTGTACATGGACATCTCATCTGTCTTTTTTGCCTTCGTCACTTTAGTGGCCATTGTTTCGGCTCTGCTGGTTATCACCTGCAAGAATCCGATTAACAGTGCACTTGCGCTGGTGATGACGTTCTTCTGCTTGGCTACCTACTACGCCATGCTGAACGCGCCCTTTATGGCTGCTATACAGATTATTGTGTATGCCGGCGCCATCATGGTTCTGATTGTCTTTACGATCATGCTGCTTAATATTCGAGTTGACGCGAATAAGAAGGGAAGCCACCAGATTGCATTGGGCAGTGTTATCGGCATTGTGACTCTTTTACTGGCAGGACTGTTCTTAACACGCGGTAAGGTCTCAGCTCCTGTTGGCAATATAACGAACCAGGTTATCAACAGCGTAGGTCATACTGAACTGATCGGTGCTGTCATGTTCACCGAATTCCTGCTTCCTTTTGAAGTTACCTCGATCCTGCTGCTGGTTGCCATTGTTGGTGCAGTGATCCTGGCTAAGCGCAAACTCTCTTAGAGGTGTCGATCAATGGATAATCTGTCAAGTTATTTAATTGTTAGTGCAGTATTGTTCTCCATCGGCACCATTGGTGTGCTGACCCGTAAAAATGCCATTGTTGTCTTTATGTGCATTGAACTGATGCTGAATGCCGTCAACCTGACGTTCGTAGCCTTTTCACGTCACCTGGGTAACCTTGATGGCCAGATCTTTGTGTTCTTTATCATGACGGTTGCCGCAGCTGAGGCTGCTGTTGGTCTTGCCTTGTTTATAGCCTTCTTCAACAACCGTGAGTCTATCGATATCGATGATGTTAACCTGTTGAAGTGGTAATCGGCTCACAACGGCCGATAAGTCTGAATTGAACCTGTAAAGACGAGATAAAGGAGTAGCTCAATGTTCGACAATGTGTGGCTTATACCACTGTTCCCTCTGATCGGTTTTTTGATCAATGGTCTGTTGGGGAAGAAGATCAAGAACGAGACGGTCATTGGCAGTATCGGTGCCCTTGCCGTGTTTGGTTCCTTTGTTGTGTCGGTAATGACGTTTCTCAAGCTGCTCTCACTTCCTGATGCAGAGCGCTCTGTCAACGTCAAGATCTTTACCTGGATGACGGCCGGTAACTTTAATGCTGATATTGCATTTCTGATTGATCCGCTATCATGCCTGATGCTGTTGGTTGTTACCGGCATCGGTACCTTGATCCATATCTACTCCATTGGCTATATGCACGGTGAAGAAGGGTTCTATCGCTTTTTTGCCTACTTGAACCTGTTCGTGTTCTCCATGCTGCTGCTGGTGACCGGCAACAACCTACTGCTGATGTTCGTTGGTTGGGAAGGTGTTGGTCTCTGCTCGTATCTGCTGATCGGCTACTACTTCCATAAGAAATCAGCCGGTGACGCTGGTAAGAAGGCCTTTGTTATGAACCGGGTTGGTGACTTCGGCTTCCTGCTCGGTACCTTTACGCTCTTCTGGTGGCTTGGTCAAAACCATGGTATCTGGACGATTCAGTTTACCGAGCTTTCAAAGCATGCTCATCTGTTCCCTACCGGCGGTGTTGTAACGATCATAACCCTTTGTTTTTTCCTCGGTGCAACGGGTAAATCAGCCCAGATTCCACTGTACACCTGGTTGCCTGATGCAATGGAAGGTCCTACTCCGGTTTCTGCACTGATCCACGCTGCTACCATGGTTACTGCCGGTGTCTATATGATTGGTCGGATGAGCTACCTTTTCATCCGTTCGCCTGAGACCATGATGACCGTCGCAGTGATTGGCGCCTGTACAGCACTGTTTGCTGCAACTATCGGTACCGCGCAAAATGATATCAAGCGTGTTCTCGCTTACTCAACTGTTTCTCAGCTTGGTTATATGTTTCTTGCAATGGGTGTCGGTGCATTTACTGCCGGTATTTTCCACCTGATGACTCACGCCTTCTTCAAGGCTTGCCTGTTCCTTGGTTCCGGTGCTGTTATTCACTCC
>CAZOTC010000289.1:0-3554 GCA_964582605.1 uncultured Geobacter sp.
GATCTGGTACTGGATGCCATTGACAGTTTTGCTGCCAAGCTGGCCTTGATTAAGGCCTGTCTGGCTGATGGAACAGCGATACTTTCCAGTATGGGAGCTGCCGGTAAACTGGATCCGACCAGGGTGAGGATTGCTGATATTGCCGACAGCCACGGCTGTCGGCTGGCCCGCAAACTGCGTAAGGAGTTGCGTCGCAGCGGAATCAGCACCGGCGTGACGGTTGCCTATTCCGATGAATCCTGCCGTCTCGAGCAATCAGGTGAACCGGAGGGGGGGGGCGATCCCCGGCGCCCTTTGGGCAGTATTTCCTATCTTCCTGCCACCTTCGGCCTTTTCCTGGCAGCTGAGGCGGTCAGGCGTCTGTTAAAGCAGCCGACTCCTGATATGCCATCGCTTCTACCCCGTTTCTCCCCCGCTCCTTAACCAGGTACAGGGCATCGTCAGCCCGTTTCAGCAGGGTTTCAGGCGTGTCTTCAGGATGCACTTCGGCCACACCGATGGAGAGGGTTACCTTGAATTCGGTGCCGTCCAGCAGGAAGCGGCTGTCGCGAATGTTGGCGCAGATTTTGGCAGCCAGTTCAGCAGCAGGTTTCAGGCCTGCCTTGATCAGGATCAGGGCAAATTCATCACCGCCAAAACGGGCCAGAAAGTCGCTCTCCCGCAGGGTCGACTTGACCTTGAACGACACCCCTTTCAGGATCCGGTCACCGGCCTGATGACCATGGGTATCGTTGATGGTCTTGAAGTTGTCAACGTCGATCATCATCAGTGCAAACGGCTCTTTGTACCGTTTATGCAGATGGATCATCTCCAGCAGCTTTTCGTCAAAGTAAGCCCGGTTGGCCAGTTGAGTCAGACCGTCGATCCGCACTGCCGTCTTCAGGGCCTCAATCTGCTCACGCTGGGTTGCCAGGATCGCCTGTGAACTGGCAAGCTCACCCTTGAGTATTGTGTTACTGGCAATCACCCGGTCGATCTCTGCAATCAGCAGGGCGTGGGCCGCAGCCAGTTCGCTGGGCAGGCCGGTCTGTTCGATGCTTGAGCGGACTTCATGCAGCGCCTGCGATGAGTCACTGGCAGCCTGGTCCGCACGTTGGATCACTGAGGCCAGTGAGAGCAAAATACTGCGGATGGTCTGGGCCGAATCACTGATCTGCTGCTCACGGGGATCGACCCGGGCAGGGGCAGAACGCTCCAGTCCCTGATGCACCCGTCGCAGATGGGCCCGCTTCCGGAAATACTCCACCGTTGCAGCAAACGGCGCGGTAACGATCTGTCCAATCAGATCCAGCAGATAGTTGATCCGTTCGGATTTAAGCATCCTGGCAAAGGGGTGCAGCAAAAGCCCGATCAGCAATCCGCCGCTAAAAAGTAACCAGCCCATGTAGTCTTCTCCCGCTTGTTAATGTGGCGCGCTTGCTGCCTCGGCACCGATAGCACGAATCGCTTCATAAACAACAGCATCATATTTATCCTGGCTGATGGCCAGGGCAACAGCAGGAATGCGCAGCAATGACTTGACAAAGCCGAAACGCAGATCACGGGGAAGCAGGGCGATATAGGCCACCAGATGCTGTTCCTGTGTCGCGTCAAGCTGCCGGGCAATCTGCAGGGTGGTGATCAGATCATTGATGGTGGCGGCCTGCAGATCATCCCGCTGGCCTGCCGCCCGTTCTGCAACCGTATTCCAACTGTCCAGCACCTCTGCAGCTGTCAGTGGTCGTCCTTCTCGGTCGGCCAGCCAGCGCATAAAGGTAATGGCCGCCTCTTTGCCGATGATTCCGGCGTAGACCTCCATGGCCAGATCGCCCGGAAACCGGCACTGCTTCCGCAAGGTGCTGACCATCTCCCAGCCCCGCTCGGTCGGCTCTACCTGCATATCCATCGGCGTACCCTGCTTGGCCAGCAGGCCGCTGTTGCCGGACAGGAAGCCGCGTACCTCGCTGTCCAGTTCCCGTGAGGCCGCGTAACGGGCCCAGCACCGGTAGTCGCTTTCCACATACAGCATCACCATCCGGTCGATCAGCGCCCGGTCCAGGGTGGCGACCTGATAGGTGCCGTCCGGCGGGTTGATGGTGACTACAACCTTGTGGCGGGTTGAGAGACGATGGGTATGCAGGGCACGCTGCAGTCCTTCTGCAGGGGGCTCAACAAACTGGAAGATAGCCTGCAGGGTATCTTCCTGCTGGGCGCGGTTCAGTTCGTCACAGTGGATCAGGGTCTGTGGGGCATCATCGGCAGGCCACCAGGAGGGACGTGACCAGTGCATCACTTCTCCATCCCGAAACGGGATACCTACCAGGTCTCCCACCTCCATCTGCCCAAGCCGTAACGGGGCGTAGCGCCAGCCGATCTCACGGCAGACCTGCACAATACCGGCAGTCTTGCCCACCCCGCGGTGTCCCACCACGCAAGGGGTCAGGTCTGTCTTGGTCAGGATCTCCTGCAACACCAGTTTCATCTGCTCTATATTCATGGTTTGGACCACCTCCATTTTGCCGCACAGATGATAGACCAAACAGGGGTGCTGATTCAAGTGGTAATGGATAAATTTTGTCCTTAATCGGCTGTCTGCTTGTGGTTGGCGGCAGGTGTGGTACATCTAAGATTAAGTAGCGAAAGGTGAGGTGAGCGTATGGAAAAAGTACGCACAAGGTGGGGCGTACGGCAGATGGCTTGGTTGATCCTGCTGTTCGGCATCGCTCTTGCCGGCAATAACTGGGCCCCAAAGCTGTTTACCGGTTTCAACTATCTCTTCGGCAGTGTCGGGGTGCTGCTGATACTGCGTCTGTACGGGGTGGTACCGGCTGTCATTGCCGCATTTCTGGCTGCAGTGCTGTGCCGGCAGCTTTTCGGACATTATTATATGGTGTTCTGGTTGGTGCCGGAACCGGTTTTTGTCTGGTTCTGGCTCCGGCGCCGCCCCAACGATACGCTGATCGCAGCCACAACAGCGTACTGGCTGTTGTGCGGTATTCCGTTAATCATCTTCATCTTTCTGGTTGTACTGCAGGTGGCTCCGCTGGGGACCATTACGGCATCGCTGATGTATACCGTGATCGGGATCACGAATGCGCTGTTTGCTTCGCTGCTGATGAGCCAGTTGTCGCTGGAACAACGGCTCCGGCCTGAGCAACAGTATACCCCAGTAGCGTTGGCACAGTTCATTTTTCAGGTGCTGATGCTGGCTATCGTCTTGCCGGCCTTGGTGGTGTTGGTGATCAGCGCCAGGAGTCGTGAGCAGGCCATTAAGCAGAAGATGTTTGATACCCTTGAGATCAAGGCCCGTCAGGTCGGTCAGGAGGTGCGGCAGAAGATATTTAAGGGCAGTTACCCGAGTCAGTTTGATCAGGAACAGCGCAGCAGGCTGGATCAGGCCATTGTGATAGAATTGCTGAAGAGTATTCAGCCAAATCATCATATGCATCTGTATCTCATGGTTAATGACGGTGAAGTCGTTGCTTCTACCAACCCGCTTGCAGTGCAGTCGGGAAGTTACAGGCCGTTGCAGCTCGGCAACGTTGTCAAGACGGAGCGGGAGCAGATGTATCAGC
>CAZOTC010000290.1:0-3554 GCA_964582605.1 uncultured Geobacter sp.
TCCACAATGCTGTTGATCTTCTTGATGATCTTGGAATAGAGCCACTCGGCAATGGCACGATCCTGCAGGGTCAAATAGCCCAGGTTAAACAGACTGACCGCCTCATTGATCAGCTGCAGGGTATCATGATAATCCTCCCGCAACGAGTAACGGTCAATGCTCTTGTAGATATCCAGCAGTTTTTTAACCGTAGGGGCCGGTTTTTCCATCTCCTCCAGGATCTGCTCGTAATCCGGCATCAGGTTCTGGGTGTTGGTGTTCAGGACATTGGTGATCAGTACCGAGTAATGGGCTACTGTGGCCCTGCCGGATTCAGAGATGATGTTGGGACACTCCACACCGGCTTCATCACAGATGTTTTTAATCTGGTAGATCACGTCATTCGCGTACTCTTCCACCGTATAGTTGACGCTGGAGAAGTAACTGGACTTGGAGCCGTCGTAATCAACCCCCAGGCCACCCCCAATATCCAGATACTGAATATTAACCCCCAGCTTGCGCATCTCGGCGTAGATCCGGGCCGCTTCAATCAGGGCGGTCTTGATCTTGTCAATCTTGGTAACCTGGCTACCGATGTGCGAGTGCAGCAGATTGACGCAATCCAGCAGGTCAGCCTCCTGCAGCATCTTGATGGCTGCCATGATCTCGGACATCCGCAGACCGAACTTGGCATCCTCCCCCCCGGAAGTGGCCCACTTGCCGGTCCCCTTGGAAGAAAGCTTGACCCTGATCCCCAACGAAGGCCTGATTCCGGTCTTCTTGGACAACTCAATGATCTTTTCCAGTTCAAACAGCTTTTCAACCACAATGGTAATATTGTAACCAACTCTGGTGGCATACAGTACGGTCTCGATATACTCGGCATCCTTGTAGCCGTTACAGATGATCGGCAGGTTCTGGCCGGACGAGATTGCGATCCCTGCCACCAGCTCCGGCTTGGATCCCACCTCAAGTCCGATGTTATAGCGCTTGCCAAAGCTGGCAATCGCCTCAACCACCTGACGTTGCTGGTTTACCTTGATCGGGTAAAAGGTCTGATATTTGGCAGGATAGTCGTTCTCGGCAATGGCATTACGGAAAACCCGATTGATGGAGGCGATCCGCCCCTGCAATACATCCATAAAGCGCAGCAGGATCGGCGGCTTGATCTTGCGCTTGATCAGGTCATCGACCAGACCACGCAGATCTATCGCATTTTTTGAGTTCGAAGAGGGATGGACGCACAGGTTCCCCTTCTTGTTGATTGAAAAGAGGTCCGCGCCCCAGTTATCAAGGTTGTACAGCTTGGCAGACTCGTTAATTGACCAACGCTCCATAGACAACCCTCCTCAATCAGGGACTTATGCAGGATTTGTGCAGGCACCGTCAACAAAAAAAGGGGCGGGACCGTAGCCCCGTCCCCTTTGTAACATAGTTGTCACTGATCTAGTCTTTTTCTTCCAGTGACTGGCCCAAGGCAGCCTTGCGTGAGAGCTTGATCTTGCCCTGTTTATCCACACCGATACACTTGACCAGTACCTTGTCACCCTCTTTCAGGATATCGGTAACATTCTTGACGCGAGTCTCGTCCAGTTCTGAAATATGCACCAGACCGTCAGTACCGGGCAAAACCTCCACAAAGGCACCAAACTCCATGATCTTCTTGACGGTGCCCATATACAACTTGCCTTCCTCAACCTCATCCGTCAGGCCTCGGATCATCTGGATCGCCGCATCACAGGCCGCCTTATCGGCACTGGCGATATTGATCCTGCCGCTATTGTCGGAATCGATATCAATCATGACACCGGTTGCCTCGGTAATGCTGCGGATGGTCTTGCCGCCGGAACCGATCACGTCACGGATACGATCAGGCTTGATGAAGATGGTGGTGATACGCGGAGCAAAGGCAGACATCTCTTCACGGGGAGCAGCCAGGCACTGGGCCATCTTGCCCAGAATATGCAGACGACCTTCCTTGGCCTGCTTCAGAGCCTGCTGCATGATCTCCTTGCTGACGCCGCCGATCTTGATATCCATCTGCAGGGCGGTGACGCCGTCAGCCGAGCCTGCCACCTTGAAGTCCATGTCTCCCAGGTGGTCTTCATCCCCAAGGATATCAGTCAGAATGGCAACCTTGTCCCCTTCCTTGATCAGGCCCATGGCGATACCGGCTACCGGCGCCTTAACCGGCACACCGGCATCCATCAGGGAGAGGCAGCCGCTGCAGACGGTGGCCATGGAGGAGGAACCGTTGCTCTCCAAGGTTTCCGCCACGATCCGGATGGTGTAGGGGAAGTCATCATGGTTGGGCAGGATAGCAGAAATTGCCCGTTCTGCCAGCATGCCGTGGCCGATCTCACGACGGCCCGGGGCCAGACGGAAGCTGGTTTCGCCAACCGAGAAGGGGGGGAAGTTATAGTGCAGCATAAACTTCTTGCGATATTCACCGTAGAGCGAATCCATACGCTGCTCATCCTGTGACGTACCCAGCGTAGCCGCAGCCAGCACCTGGGTCTCTCCACGGGTAAACAGGGTTGACCCGTGTGCGCGAGGCAGCAGGCCGGCCTCAATGGCGATCGGACGAACGGTTCTGGTATCACGGCCGTCAATACGGATACCGGTTTCCAGCACATCATGACGCATACGGTCATATTCAATATCGCCGATAAAGCCTTTGATCTCTTTATCACGACCTGCGAACTCCTCCGCCAGGGCGGCAACCACCTCTTCCTTGATCTGGGCTACCGCAGCATAACGCTCCTGCTTGGCCTTGATCTTGAACGCCTGGGCGATACGGTCAAAGGCAAGCTCCTTCACCTTTGCCTTCAGTGCCTCATCAACAACCAGTGACGGCACTTCACGTTTCGGCGTATCAACCAGTCTGGCCAGTTCTTCCTGGGCAGCCAGAATCCCCTGCACCGCATCCTTGGCAAAGAAGACAGCCTCAAGCAGATCTTCTTCAGACACAAAGTCAGCCTCACCTTCAACCATGAAGATGGCATCCTTACCGGCAGCCACCACGATCTCCAGGTCACTCAGCTTCAGCTGCTCTGCACTGGGGTTGGCAATCAGCTTGCCGTCAACACGGCCTACTTTAACGCCGGCAATCGGGCCTTCAAACGGGATGTCGGAAATCATCAGGGCGGCGGATGCGCCGATCATGGACAGAATGGCAGGATCATGGTCCTCTTCAGCTGAAACAACGGTTGCCATGACCTGGGTATCACACAGGTAGGATTCGGGGAAGAGGGGACGGATCGGGCGGTCAATCAGACGGCTGATCAAGGTCTCGTCCTCAGAAGGACGACCTTCACGCTTGAAGAAGCTGCCGGGGATCTTGCCACCGGCATAGGTCTTCTCGGTGTAGTTAACGGTCAGAGGAAAGAAGTCCTGACCCGGCTTTGCCTCTTTGGTACCCACCACGGTCACCAGCACCATGGTATCACCACTACTGATAACCACCGCACCGCTGGCCTGTTTGGCCATCTTGCCGGTGGAGATCGTTACGTTCATGTTCCCTACTTGAGCTTCTACGCACTTTTCGTTGAATGTCATGTTTTCTCCTCACATGA
>CAZOTC010000291.1:0-3545 GCA_964582605.1 uncultured Geobacter sp.
GAATTGCACCACCCTGACAAGGGCCTCCGCTGCTCTGTCAACAAGAGAGCTTTTGACTTTCCAAAGTGATTGCTGCATAGTACAAGACCATGACGTTTGGGAGGGCACTGACACCATGATTCTTTTCGGCAATATCCTGTATGCGCTGGCCAAGATTGTAGAGTTGGCCGATGGCCTGCTGACGGTCTACAAATATATCCTGATCGCAGCGGCCCTGGTCACCTGGGTCAATCCTGATCCCTACAATCCGATTGTCAGTTTTCTCTACCGGGTGACTGAGCCGCTGTTGTCCCGCATCCGTCGCAAGATGCCAGCCATGGGGCCGGTTGATCTCTCGCCACTGGTGGCCTTTGCCCTGATCTATGTGATGCAGATTGTGATACTGAACACCCTGTACCAGTACCTGCTTAACTACAGCATGATCCTGAAATTGAGGTAACTCCGATGACTATCACCCCCCTGGATATACGGCAGCAGCAGTTTAAGGGCAAGATGCTGGGCGGCCTGGATTCTGATGATGTGGATAGTTTTCTGCAGGCAGTGGCGGCTGAGATGGAAGGGCTGCTGCGTGAAAATACCGAGCTGAAAGAGCAGGTCAATCGTCAGAACCGCGAGTTGAATGATCATGCACAGCGTGAAAAGGATCTGCGCGAAACCATGCTGGCTGCCCAACGGATCACTGATGAGATGAAGGCCAACGCCCAGAAAGAGGCAGAGCTGATCGTTTCAGAAGCGCAGTTACAGGCCAGACGGCTGGTGGATGAGGCGGAGCGCAAGGTGGCCGACCTGCAGGCACGGATTCAGGATGTCCGCCGCCAAAAGCTGCAGTTTGAAATGGAGTTCAAGGCCCTGCTGGACAATCACGCCCGGATGATCGGCTGCGGTGAACAGTAGCCCGTCCCACCCTTGGCAGCAGGACGGCGAAGCCTTGCTACTGCGGGTCTTTGTCCAGCCCAGAGCCTCCCGCAATCAATTTTGCGGCATCCACGAAGGAGAACTGAAGCTGCGCCTGACCTCACCGCCTGTTGACGGGGCCGCCAATGAATGCTGCAGAGAATTTCTGGCAAAACAGCTGAAGGTTCCCAAATCTGCCATCTCCCTCATCTCTGGCGACAGTTCACGGCACAAGCGACTCCGGATTTCAGGGGCCACCACCCAGCAGATAGAACAACTTATTACCCACGTATAAAACAGTTCCCGTCCCGGAAAGACGGGTTATTTATGGCATGAAAGGATATTCCAATGGCACAGGCACAACAGGGCGATACCGTCCGGGTACACTACACCGGCACCCTGCAGGACGGCTCAATTTTTGATTCTTCCGAGGCGGCAGAGCAGGATAGCTGCGGCTGTGATTGCAGCAGCTCCGGCGGCTGCGGTACCGGTAGCGACTGCGGCTGCGAGCCGCTTGAATTTACCATCGGCGGCGGCAATGTCATTCCCGGTTTTGAAAAGGCGGTACTGGGGCTGACTATAGGTGAGAGCATCAAGGTGACGATTCCGGCTGACGAGGCCTACGGCCCGCGTCATGAGCAGATGATTGCTGTGGTTGATCGTTCAGAGATGAACGGAGAGATCGAGCCGATTGAAGGACAACAGCTTGAGGTGGTGCTGCAGGATGACACAAGCATGCCGGTGTTGATCACCGAGGTGACAGAGACCACGGTGACCCTGGATGCCAACCATCCCCTGGCTGGTCAGGACCTGACCTTTGAAATCAAGCTGGTGGAGATCGTTTAACCGTAAACTAATTTTAACCTGTAAACGGCATTTGGCCGCAAAAGAGCGCAAGGAAACAAAAGAAGAAATACAGTTAACTATGTTTTGTGCAACACCTTGCAGGTGTGTTTGAAATGCAGCCAACTATCTGATGTTCTTTGTGATCTGTGCGTTCTATGGCGGCTAACTGCTTTTTCTTGGTTTAAAGCCGGCCACACACACAAAAAGGCTGCCCCGATTACCGGGCAGCCTTTTGCGTTACAACCTGCGGTCAGCTGATTACTTGCCAGTCGTAGCCACTGTCGATCCCACCGGCTCTACCCCGAACTCATTACCATCCTTGGGCGGATTAATAATGATAATGGTAAACGGTATGGTCTTGCCGGGCTGTACTTCCAGATTGGCCAGGGAATCACCAAACTGGTTGTTCATGGTCGTCTCAATCTTCTCGGCAGGCATCTCGGTAAGCTGTTCTCTGGTCAGCAGGTTGCCGGCATAGGCGGTCTTGGTGGCTACAGCCTGATTGTTGGCGCCATAGACCATCCCTTTTACCTGCAGAGCTGCACGGGGTTTTGTATAGCCGTTCAGGGCCTCACCGGTAATGACCAGCAGTTCACCGGCGGCGGCCTTGGGAATAAAGTAGGCCTTGACATTCTGAACCGTAATCCTGCCATCCTCAACCGGCGCACTGCTCTTGCCAAAGATCGAGAGCGAGGAAGGATTGCCGCCGATAAAGGTGTATGCGACATATCCCAGCACACCAAGCACCAGTACGGTGATTACTCCGATCAGGATTGAAAGGGTTGAGCTTTGGCGACGGCGGGAGGTAATTGGCAGTGGTGGCTGTTCTTCCGCTCCAGCAGGCGCTTCAAAGCTGATATCCGGCTTTGCAGGCTCCTGCTGCCGGGCGATGGTTTCCTCTACCGGTGCAAACAGGGTGCTGCCTGCCGGTGCCGTAGCAGTGGCATCAACCGCAACTGCGGCGGTGTCAGAGCTGAAGTCCATATCGTTAAGGCTAAAGGTGTCAACCTGCGGTGTTGCGGGTGCCGGTGTTTTCCCTTCACTAAAATCAACGCCGGAAAAGTCAAAGCCGTCCACGCTGGCTGCGGCTGGCTGTGGCGCCGCTTCGTCAAAACTAAAGCTGGATTCGGCGCCAGCTGATTTTGGCGACGTCGCTGCGGTAAAATCACTGAAGTCAGTGGCAGCAATACTGGTTGGTGCTACACTGGCAGCAGCCGGCGCATCGCCAAAGTCAAAGCCGCCCAGATCAATCTCTCCCGTTTCAGGCACAGCCGCAGAACCTTGATCGCCAAAATCAAATGTAGATTTTTGAGCGGTGGAATCCGGAGCCGCTGTAAAGGCATCGCCAAAGTCAAATGTGGTGGTATCCGTTACAGAGACAGCTGCTGGCGCCGACGTTGCATCACTGAAATCAAAACCAAATTCTACAGGCTGTTCTGCAGCCTGTTTTTTCGGCATGACCATAGTCATTTCACCAAAGTCAACTGCAGCAGGAGCAGCTGCTGGTGCCTCTGTTGTAAAGGAAACATCACCAAAGTCAAAACCGCTGTCAGCAGTGGCATCAGTCTGGCCAAAGTCAAAGGAGGCGGCAGCTTCCGGTGCTGCAGCTTCCGGGGCGGCGCCGAAGTCAAAGGCAACCTCAGGTTCTGCTGCAAAGGCAGCAACTTCAGGTTCTGGAGCTGGTGTAAAACTCATGCGAACCGTTTCATCGGCAGCGACAACAGGAGGTGCTGTTACGGCCGCCAAATCAGGAACAACTTCGGTTGGAGCAGCGGCCTGTGCGAGATCTTTACGCACCACAAAAA
>CAZOTC010000292.1:0-3542 GCA_964582605.1 uncultured Geobacter sp.
GAAGGTAGGATACAAGGCTCTCGGCGCGCAGCGACTGAGACATACCTATGCTGGTTGGCGAAGGAGCGAGCACCGTGTAACGCAGTAGACGGCCTCCGCAGTAGTTTTGGCTCACTCGTATCCCAACTCCCGCAGCATAGCAGTCCGCTCGGTCCAGCGCTCCTGCACCTGTACGAACAGTTCCAGATACACCCTGGTATCCAGCAGCCGTTCTATATCCCGGCGAGCCTGCTCACCGATCTTCTTGAGCATGCTCCCTTTCTTGCCGATGATGATCCCTTTATGGGAGTCCCGTTCCACCATGATGGTGGCGGTGATGGCTACCAGACCGTTTTCCCGTTCCTGAAAGGCATCCACCACTACGGCAGTGCCGTAAGGGATCTCTTTGGTAGTCAGGCGGAAGACCTTTTCACGGATCAGTTCTGCCACAATGAACTTTTCCGGCAGATCGGTCAGGATGTCCTCCGGGAAGAGCGGCTCCCCCTCGGGCAGCTTTTCGCGGACAAGATTCACCAACCGCTCAACATTACTGCCGGTCTGGGCTGAGATCGGGATGATCTCCGGAAACTCATACAGTTTGGTGTAGCTGTCAATAATGCTGAACAACCGTTCACGCGGTTCAACCTGATCAATCTTGTTCAAGACCAGATAGATCGGCGCACCGGCCTTTGAGCAGATATCCCTGACAAACTGCTCATCAATCCGCTGGGTGGCATCCACCACCAGAAACATCAAATCAATACCGGTCACTGCGGTCATGGCGGCATCAACCATGGCTCGGTTGATCCGGTTGCGGGCGTTGTGGATACCGGGGGTGTCCACAAACACGATCTGGCTGGTTTCATCGGACAGAATCCCACGGATCACGTTACGGGTGGTCTGGGGCTTGTCCGAGACCGCCACGATCTTCTCTCCCAGAATACGGTTGAGCAGGGTGGATTTGCCCACGTTGGGGCGACCGATGATGGAGACAAAGCCGGTTTTGTAGTCTGTGGTATCCAAAGTGTAATCCCTTCTTGCTTGATGTTCTGTAACTTAATGACCGACCGGGAGTACAAGGCGGAATCCCAGATTGTTAAGACGCTTGGCCGGTGGCGCCGCATCACGATTCCACACCTTGATCTGTTCTACACCTGTATTCCAGGCACCTCCCTTGATAACCCTGCTACTGCCGCTGTCCGGTCCAGGTGGGTTAATTGCCGTGCTTCGCTCAAAGTAATCAGAATCATACCAATCCTGCACCCACTCCGCTACATTTCCAACCATGTCATACAGGCCGAACTGATTGGGCTGATAGCCGGCCACCGGCGCAGTATTCTTGTGGCCGTCATGCTGTTTGCCGGTTTTTCGGTTGTTGCTGCAGGAAATATCGCAGTAATTTGAATACTGAAACAGCTTGTCGTCATCATCTGTTGCGCCGAAGCGATCCTTCTTGCCTTGTCTGGCGGCATATTCCCACTCCGCTTCAGTAGGAAGGCGGGAGGATAGACGGGCCAAGGAGTTAAAACGTTTGATAAACACCTGAATATCATCCCAGCTCACCATCTCGACAGGATAGCGATCTCCCTTTGCAAATGCCGATGGATTTCGACGCATGATCTTTTTCCATGCTCCCTGCGTCACTTCTGTAACACTGATCATGAAGTCATCCAGACAGACCTCATGTTTGGGAGCATCCTTACCGCCGCCGCCCATCTGAAAACAACCGCCGTCAATCTTAACAAACAGCATGCCGGTCAACTTATCATGGTAAACAATTCGTTTCGACTGAGTGGCCGCCCTGAAGGCCTCAATATCTCCCGTTGCTACCGACGATGCTTCCGGATAGGTAGAAATCAGGGCCTTCCATGCGTCCATCCGCATCTCTCCGGCAAACCTCGACGAGGCCACTTTTAAATATTTATCAATGTCCTTCTCAATCTGTTTACGCCTTTTATCCCAAGCTTCCCTCTGCATCTTGGTGATCTCTTGACGGCGTTTGATCTCCTCTGATTCGCGCTTGGCACGTAATTCAGCAATCTTCTTACCTTCATCCTCCTTCTGCCGGGCCAATGCCAGGATTGCATCCAGACTGTCTCCACGCTGAACCGAACTGCTGTCCAGCCGAGCCTTCATCTGGGCAATCTGGCGATCAAGCACTGCAAGTTCCGCTTCCCGTCTTTTTACCTCATCCTGTTCGCGTTGATGAGCTGCAGCGGCAGCGACTTCTTGTTTTTTCAACTGTTCCAACTCTTTTTTACGAGTTTGGGAGGCGGCATCAAGAGCCTTGAGACGGCCGGTGCTATTGAGAAAAAGGAGCAGTTCTCCCCCTTCCTGACTGCCGACACCGTGAAGATCACCAAACTGTGGTAATTGTTCAGCATTCTTACCAACTCCGGCCCTCACCTCAGAAAAAAGCTCTCCCGGAGTCAGGTATGGTTTCTCATTGGCCGCCAGGGAGCTGACCAGAAAGTGGGAAAAAACCGAGTTGCCGGAGAATCCACTATCAGCGACCGGCTCCAGACCACCAGACGTGATGGCCTGCCGCGACGTCCGGAAATACGCCTTTTTCAAGGCAGCATCGCTAATCTCACGGGAAAAGGGACTGTTCCCTCTACTGTTGCGAAAGAAATCTCCTGAAAAACATGAATCGGATATCAGCAGTACATGACGGGCTTTGATGGCGTCAATTTTCAGGTAATTTTTGACCTCATGGTTGGACAGCCAGGCACTGGGGTCGTCGGTACCGCTCTCCACCGGTATCCAGCTTCCCTCCTTGGTAATGCTGTCAATATGACCATGTCCCGCATAGAAAACAATGAGTGAGTCATCAGACTTGATTTTACGGGTCAACCCTCGAAACGCGGCAATAATATTCTTACGGGTTGCCTGCTCATTATACAGCTCAAGCACCCGTGAACGGTCAAGGTTATAACGCTGCAGCAGAATATCCCTGACGGCACGGGCATCATTGACAGCAGTCTTGAGACGATTCCAGTTTTGATAGGAATCAATCCCGATGGTCAACAACCAGAGCTCCCCCTTTAGCTCCTCTCCGGATATCGTCTTCGGACGCGCAGCAAGTCCACGGCTATCCGGAGCTGCCTGTACAAAGGGGGGCATCAACATAAGCAGCAGACAAATAACAATGGTGATAGGAGCCATGGTACGACGCCTTCCGCTGGTTGTCAGCTCTTTCCGCCCCAGGTATCCCGCAACGTCACAACTCTATTAAAAACAGGCTGGCCAGGTTTTGAGTCCTTTTCATCAGCACAGAAGTAACCCAGACGCTCAAACTGGAAGCTCTGGCCAGGCGCTGCATCCAGCAGCGATGCTTCAACCATGCACTGCGGCAGGGTCTGCAGCGACTCCGGGTTCAGGAACTGCTTGTAGTCGGCACCACCGCGATCCGGGTTGGCATCGCTGAACAGGCGGTCAAACAGGCGCGTCTCAACCATGACCGCATGACGGGCTGAGAGCCAGTGGATCACCCCTTTGATCTTACGACCATCCGAGGTCATCGGCCCATTGGTTGAGCCCGGATCATAGTCGGCATGCAGCTC
>CAZOTC010000293.1:0-3516 GCA_964582605.1 uncultured Geobacter sp.
ATCCTTTCCGGACTTATTGCTCAGAGAGACAAGGATCATGTCCAGCACCTCCCGCTGGCGCTCTTCAAACTTGTTCAGAACCGCAAGGCAGACACCGGCCGGGCAGATTTCATGCAGCAGGTCAGCCTCATGACCGGAAAGCAGCACGATCTGCTTTGGAGCCACACCGGCCTGCAGCGCAAAATGTACCAGTTTACGTCCGTCAAGCACCGGCATCTCGAAGTCAACCAGGACCAGATCGTAACGTGAGGTTTTGAGCAGGGGCAGGGCCTCCAGCGGATTCGCGCAGCTGTTGAGGCTGATCCGTGGATACCGCTCGGCTACATACTCCGCAAAATGACGGCTAAAGGAGACATCATCATCAATCAGCAGGATATCGCACATGCACGCTACCTCGACCGGTACGCTACGCCGCAAGCCTGAGCGGCTCAGACCGCGCTGCATCAGAGCGGCCGGATTCGCCGGTGCTGTCCACCAACGCAGTAAATTGCCGAATATCGAAAGGTTTGGGAAGGAAGAAGGTTGGATCGTCACGGTCATCGAGCCTGGCACAGCTGGTGGAGAAGGTATCGTCTCCGGAGATAAAACAGATGGTGGTCCTGCAACCGGTGGGGTACTGTTTCTGCTCCCAGTCCCTGATCTGTTCGACCGCCTCTTTGCCGGTCATAACCGGCATATCGTTATCCATCGAGATAAAACGGTACGGCCGCCCCTGCTCTGCTGCCAGCTTGAACAGCAGCACCGCATCACGTCCATTGCCTGCACAATCAACCTGATGCCCCATCAGGCCCAACAGGCCCTGTAACAGTCTACGACAGGAACTGTGATCGTCAACCACCAGTATTCTCATGGCTGCCTCCTCTGTCTGCAGTTTACAACACACTGTTCATGGTTCCAGAATGCGCCCGTAACCGAATGAAAACAATTCAGAAAAAGACTGACAGACCGGACGGGTCCGACAGGAAACGTCCTGTAGGAACAGGACTACATCATCAGGCACTCACAGCTGTGCAGCCGACACCCATCCGGACTCCTGTTCTGAAATCAAAGGGGGCCTGCCGGAACAGCTGTGCGGCCGTGAAACCGTATCCGGCGCCACCCTAACACGCTTCCGGCAGCCTGTACATGAGGCGATCACCCTAATTTAACTACATTTATCACGGCTACGACCCGTTGCCTGCAGTACACAGGACGACTGAAACAGCCGATTTTTTTCATCACAGCACTGTCTGATGAGCATACAGGGGGAGTTGGCAACAGTTACGGTATAACCGAAGGGAACAGTCTGTTCAGGGAAGGCAGGGTACTGCAGGCGGCAGCAGGCCGCAAGTCGGATAATTCCTTACAAACCGGCGGCTGCTGCTCCTACATGGTGTGTCAGGACAGAGGTGCTGAAGATCAGAAAAAGCCGTATTTCTGATTGTTGAACCGGAAGGCGCGCCTGACCCGTGCAAGCAGCATGGTCCGGTTGATCGGCTTGGGCAGATAGTCGAAAAATCCCAGTTCAAATACCTTCATCTCTTCTTCCGGGGAGAGCTTATCACTCATCAGGATAACCGGCACCGCCTCAAATTCAGGCACCGCCTTGATTGAGCGCAGCAGGGAAAAACCGTCAAGCTTCGGCATGACTTTGTCGGTCAGGATCACGTGCGGTTTTTCTGCAATCACCTCCCTGAACCCCTCCATGCCGTCATGGGCAACCAGCACCGTATAGGGCTCTTTGGCGAGCATCTGTCTGGCTGTTTCCCGCGACGTCGCCTCGTCATCAACGATCAACACGGTGTTTCCGGTCGGTTCCTGCGCATCCTTGTCCAGATAGTGCTTGCAGATGGCGGCATAGATCTCGGTCCTGGTCGCGATGCAGGGAGTGATTTTCAGGCCGGCATTGGCGGCGATATTTTCAACCGCCTTGAGGTTGGTGGGATCACTTACGGCAAGCAACAGCCCCCCCTCGCTGAGCTTGAGCGGAAAGAGCTGATGCTGCAGGGCAACCTCGGCCGGGATCAGCTGCAGCAGCTCCGCAGGGTAGGAAAACTTTGCGATTTTGGGGGCCATCTTCAGGCCGTACTGCTGCGCAAGGGCGGCTGCCATCTCCTCGCCGGTGACCAGCCCCAGTTTCTCAACAGTCCAGCCAAACCGCTTGTTGTGGGCCTTTGAGACCGCAAGCATCCGTGCTACGGTCTTGGGGGTCAGAATACCGTTATCAATCAGTATCTGGCCGATGTTTTTCCATTGCTTCATTGCAATTTCCCCCTGTGCGTCATTCCCGCGCATCCCGCCCGACTGCGGCGAGAAAGCGGGCATATTCCGACCGGATTTCCGGCATCAATGCCTTCATCTCCTCGTATCGGCCTTCAGCGGCAGCCTGTTCAAGCTGCCAGGCAACCGCCTTCAGCGCCTCGGCACCGATGTTGCCGGAAGCTCCCTTGATGTTGTGACTATGACAGATCAACTGTTCCCGGTTATCGGCAAAAAACAGCTCGTCATCCAGTGCATCCATCAGATCCGGCACGGTGGTGATAAAGATGTCGATCAGGTTCTGCATCAACTCGTCATCCCCCCCCAGCCGCTGCAGCGTGGTTTCGAGGTCATGCACCGCCGGTGCTGCCGCTGCAGTCTCCACTTGACCTGATGGTTCAGAGGCCTGAGCCGGCTGTCGCAGCCAGGTTGTCAGCAGCTGCCCCAGTTCCCCCGGCTGGACCGGCTTCGGCAGCAGGTCGTCCATACCGGCCGATATAAATTTTTCACGGTCCGACTGCATGACGCTGGCGGTCATGCAGATGACCGGCACCCGGTTATCCAGCACCCCGCTTCCCGGTTGCCTGATCAGACGGGTTGCCTCAACGCCGTCCATCTCCGGCATGTGGTAGTCCATCAGTACCAGATCGTACGGGATATTCCGCAGGGCATTGACCGCCTCCAAACCGTTGGCAACCGTATCGGCCCGGTAGCCGAGCTTGGTCAGCATATGCAGGGCCACCTGCTGGTTGACCGGGTTATCCTCTGCCACCAGAATTCTGAAACGCTGGTTGTCCTGCTGTTGATTGTTGTCCGGAACAGCTGCCGGTTCCGCCTCCGGCGGCAGCTCTGCAGCCAGTCCGGGCTCAAGCCGGAAACTGCACCAGAAGGTTGATCCGAAACCCGGCCTGCTTTCCACGCCGATCTCCCCCCCCATCAGTTCGGCAAGCTGTCGGCAGATGGCAAGCCCCAGACCGGTGCCGCCGTATTTACGGGTGGTGGCGCTGTCGGCCTGACTGAAGGGGGCAAACAGACGGGCCTGCAGCTCTTCCGGAATCCCGATGCCGGTGTCACGCACCTGCAGCCTGAGAGTCAGCCCGGTCTGATCCTGCTGCAGCGCTGTAACCCTGACCTCAATACTTCCCTGACTGGTAAATTTGACGGCGTTGTTGATCAGATTCAGCAGAATCTGGCGCAACCTGCCCGGATCCCCCCTGACCAGATCCGGCACCTCCGGCGCCACCTGCCAGGTCAGCGAGAGTCCCTTTTCACGGGCCT
>CAZOTC010000294.1:0-3499 GCA_964582605.1 uncultured Geobacter sp.
TTGGGCTACGGCACCCTGTATGGTGACATGGCCAGCGCCCTGAATCCTATTGGGGACCTGTACAAGACCCAGGTCTGGCAGCTCTCCGAAGAGGTGGAGGTACCCAGGCCGGTGATCGATAAAATGCCGTCTGCCGATCTCTGGGCCGGCCAGACCGATGAAGAAGAGTTGGGGTTTACCTACCGTGCCGTGGATGAACTGCTGTACCGGATGGTTGACCAGCGGGCCGGTGCAGATGAGCTGGTTGCCGCAGGCTTTCAGCAGGAATTTGTCACCAGTATCTACGCAAAGGTGCAAAACTCCCATTTCAAGCGCCGTTTGCCGGTGATTGCCAAGGTGTCAGGCCGCACCATTGATCGAGACTTTCGCTACTCCCGTGACTGGGGAAAGTAGGTAGTACAACCATGCCGATTCATGTCTTTGATGCCTTGAGTCCCACCATCAGCGCCCTGCTGGGAGGCGCTGCCGTTGAATTTTCTTCCGGAAATGAGAAGGCCGGAGCAGGGGAGGGCAGCCTGCTGCAACCGGTTGTGATAGAAGGCAAGCAGTACAACTTTGCTGCTGCACGGGGCGGTCTGGCGTTTACCAAAACCGAAATCCAGTTCTGCCAGGAACTGCTGACCGCCTTTTCCAGCCTGTACAGCGGGTTCAAGCTGGAAGGTTATGCCGCACATTTCAGGACAGCACTGATGGCTTCGATTATGGATATTACGGTTGCCCGTTTTCTGCGGGGGGATCGTAACAAGGGGTTCTGGCCGATCCAGCAGCTGATACAACTTCTGAAAAGTCTTTCCTACCAGCGTTATGAAGGCAAGCCTGCCACCACCGGTTTTCTGGTGCACCGGACCACTGAGCCGGCTTTACGCAAGACCCTTAAAGATCGTCAGCATACGCTGATTCCACTGCAGCCGCACCAGAGTATAGCGCCAACATTTCTGGACAACCCGCTGGCATACCGGTTTATTGACGGCAACAACCTGTTCTTTATCGCAACAATCCAGATGCAGGTCATCGGTGTGCTGCGGACATCCGGTACAACCTTTCAAACCGATATTGAACGTCTGACCCAGCGGGAGCTGTTTGCCCTGGTGCGGCGCAGTGGTAGCGGGGCGTTCGCCATTACGGTCAATGAAGCATCGGAGATTGAGGTGCTGATCAGTCCGGCTAAACTGCTGATCCGGCGTAAGGGGGTCTGGTGCATCTTTGATCCGGACATCTTCCGCTCTTTTCTTGCTGGCAGTATTCATAGCGATGCGATAGATGACCTGCTCTGGACCATCTATGCGGTTTCTAAGCAGCGCCACGGTACCGTGATCCTGATTCATGCCGGGACGCCGCGTCATCTGGCAACGCTCAAAAAGGGGTCGGTGGGTGGTGATGATCCGATCGGGAGGCTTTTGATCAGTCAGGTCAAGGGGCAGACCATTGCAGAGCTGAAACAGTCCGGTATCCTGCTGCGGATCCTGTCCTCAGACGGCATGACCGTGCTGGATAACCGCGGTAAACTGCTGGAGGCCGGTTTTATCATTGATACCTCCCACGCCCGTGAGATGGTCACCGGCGGCGGAAGGACCACTGCTGCCACTGCTGCCTCCTTCTTCGGTAAAGTGATCAAGGTGTCCCAGGACGGACCGATTGAATTGTATGAAGACGGCAGACTGGTATACCGGTTCGGGTAGGAGGATGCATGCAAGTCGTTGACGACGGACACTGCTTTATCTGTGGCAAGGATAATCCGGTCGGGTTGCAGGCGTCATTTCTGATTGACCCTGAAAAGAGACGGGCAGAGACAACGGTACGGATTGCCGAACATTTTCAGGGCTGGCAGGGGATTACCCACGGCGGCATCATCTCTGCGTTATTGGATGAAATCTGTGCCCAGGCCTGCATGGGTACCGGGCTGCAGGTGGTGACCAGTGAGATAAAACTGCGCTACCGTGCGCCGGTTCCCACCGGATCAACCATCAGGGTGATCGGTGAGGTGACCGGCGAGCGAAAACGTCTGCTTGACGTCAAGGGGTGGGCGGAACTGGATGGCGCGCTGGTTGCTGAGGCAGAAGTGACTATGTTCCGCCTGGGGTAATAAAGAGATCATCGTCATTTTCTGCTACACCGAGGGCGTTCAATACATGTTCTGCCAGGGTATTGGGATCGAACTTGGCAACAAAATCGTTGGCACCGGCCTCTTCTGCCTTCAAGCGGTTGGTCGGGTTGCTCATGGAGCTATGCAGAATAACCCTGGTGGCTGCGCAGGAACTGAGTGTTCGTAATGAACGGGTAAAGGTGAAACCATCCATTCCCGGCATCTCTATGTCGGAAATAATCAGATCAAAGCCTGGTTCACCCCGCTTGTCCCGTTCTTCAAGCATGGCCAGGGCCTGTACGGCAGAGTTCTGGGAGGTGTGCTTGAAACCCAGTTTATCGAGCGTCTGCTGCATCATCGCAAGTGCCGTGCGCGAGTCATCCACCAGTAAAATGGTGTGTTCCTTTGCCAGATTTCCCCGGGCAGCAAGGTCTTCATTTACCTCGGCCTTGTAGCCGACTATTTCAGCAAGAATCCCTTCAATATCAAGCAGCAGGATTGTTTCGCCGGAATCGCTGTAGGCCACAGCTACCAGCGAGCGCGCCTGGATTGCATCAGGTTTTCGGATCTCGTCCCAACCGCGGGTAAGCAGGGTCTCCGGTGCGGAGATAATAAAGGCGTTCAGTTGCTGGCTGTATTCGCAGATAATCAGGTAGGCCAGTTGCTGATCAAAGGGAACCGGCTTCATCCCAAGTGCTTCTGAAAGATCGATGCTGACAATCGGTTTTCCCCGAAAGTCGACAGCCCCTTTGACTGCCTGATGAGCGTGGGGCATCCGGTCAAAGCGGGCCGGACTTTCAAGTATCTCGATGATCTTGAAGACGTTAATACCGTAGAGCTGGCCGTCGCTCAGGCGGAATGTAAGCATTTCCATCTGGTTTGAACGGGAGAGACTGGTACGCTTCAGGGCCTCATCGAGTGCTGTTGTAGTAGCCATGTCGGATTCCTTGTCAGGATGTTAGTGAATGCTAAAGGCAACTTCCGCGTAACTGCCCATCCTTCATATCGTCTACTTGTACCACAACTTCTTGATTCAGCAAGGATGCATCTGCAGGATAGGATACGTCAAGGTAGTTTCTGGACAGACCGGTCATTCTGCCGGTTGCAGGGGAGTGGCCTTGTCCCAGCACCTGCAGGGATCTGCCGATAAAACGCTGCCTGAAAGCTGTCCGTTTGGCTGAAGCCAGACAGCGTAACTGCTCTGCCCGTTCTTTGATGACACCCGGCTGCAGCTGGCCGTCCATTGCTGCGGCTCTGGTTCCGGGCCGTCGTGAATAGGGAAAAACATGCAGATCGGCAAGGGGAAGTGATGCGACAAACCGGCAGGTGTCTGAAAACTCCTGTTCTGTCTCTCCGGGAAAACCTGCAATGATATCAGCTGCAATAAAGGCGTCTGGCAGCAAGCGGGCTGTTTTC
>CAZOTC010000295.1:0-3486 GCA_964582605.1 uncultured Geobacter sp.
CCTCTTCTCTCTGGGAGACACCCTGTTAAAGGCCACCGGGGTCTTGCAGCAGCCGCTGCAGGAGTCTGATGAAGAGGCTGCTGCACTGCCTTATCGAGACCAGCCGATGGTGGCGGTACCACGTAACGAGCGCTGCCTGGCCCGTAATTGTGGCTGCTTCAGCTGCGTCGAACGCTGCGAGGTCCAGGCGATCACGATTGTCATGGGTGAAGGGATACGAATTGACAGAACACTCTGCACCGGTTGCAGTAATTGTCTTTATGTCTGCCCAGTGACACCGAAAGCGATCGGATTACGGATCAGGGAAGACGAGTTAACAAGGTGAATCTATCACCATCAACACAGAAGAAAGGGGAACGAGTATGCTGAAACAGAAACTGGCAGTGGCAGCAAGTATCGTCGGCCTCGGGGCGCTGCTGGCGATTCCGTCAATGGCGGCTCCGAAAGCAAAGCCGGCTGCAAAACCGGCGGCAGACGACGGTCGAGAGACCTGTTATGCCTGTCACACCGAAGTAAAGGCCCTGAAAGAGGCGTCCAAGCACGCCAAGCTGGCCTGTGCAACCTGCCATGACAAGACCAAAGAACACCTGGCCAACCCGGGCAAGGAGACCAAGCCGATCACCAAGATCGATGCGGCCGTCTGCGGTTCATGTCACAAAAACCAGTACAGCAGCTTCTTTACGGTTCATTATCCAGAAGGAGGTTCCCGCAAGGAAAAGGGAATTCCGATGGGCAGATCTCCGCTTCAGGACAAACTGCTGGCGGGGCATGGCTTCACGTTTGAACACCATGAGCCCCGTGGCCATGCCTTCATGGTGGTGGACCAGTTTGCCTCGGATCGTTTCCAGGGTGGTCGTTATCAGTACAAAGGCGGCTGGAAGAACTACGATAAAGTCGGCAAGACCTGGGATATCCTGGAAGACAAGGGTCCCAGCGCCAAGCTGACCGAGACCGCCATGGCAGGCAACCCGCTCTGTATGCAGTGCAAGTCATCCGACCTGATCCTGAAATGGAAGCATCTGGGTGAGAAAGGCGGGAAGTGGGATCGCACCTCAAATGTGAATGATGTCATGAAGGATGTTCACAATCCGGTCGGCTGTATTGAATGTCATGATCCCCATGGAGCCAAGCCCCGTGTTATCCGTGACGCGCTGATTGAGGCGATTGACAAGGATCCGTCAAAGAATATTTTTGCAAAAGACGGCAAGACCGATCTGAAAATCATCTCTTTCCGTGACGGTTTCCGCAAAATCGGCATCATGGAGAAGACCGATTCACGTATGATGTGCGCCCAGTGCCACGTTGAGTACAACTGTAACCCCGGAACCCAGCTGAGTGACGGCAAGCCGGTCAAGTTTGACAGCGCCCGTACCAACCACTTCCCGCTCAGAAACGCCAAACAGATTCTTGCCCATTACAAGGAACTGGACTTCTTTGACTTCAAACATGCCATTACCGGCGCCCGCCTGCTCAAAATGCATCACCCTGAGGCAGAGACCTATGCCGGTTCAGTCCATGACAAGGCCGGTGTGCAGTGCCACCAATGCCACATGCCCAAACAGAAAGGCAAGGACGGCAAACCGTTCTCAACCCACGGCGTGGTCAAGCCTATTGATAACGTGAAAGCGTCCTGCATCACCTGCCACCCTGGTGACAGCGTTGCCAAGAAAAAATGGCAGATTGACACCATCCGTAACTACACCAAGGGCAAGATGCGCAAGGCCGAGTACTGGCTGAGCCAGCTGATTGACACCTATCTGGTGGCTTCCCGTGCAGGTGTATCTCCGACCGTATTGGATCAGGCCCGTGCCAAGCACGAAGAGGCCCATGTGCTGTGGGAGTACTGGACAGCTGAAAACTCTGACGGGTTCCACAATCCGACGCTGGCCCGCGAATCTCTGACCGGTTCTATTGCAGCTTCTAAAGCCGGCGTCAAGATCCTGAACGATGCCATTACAGCAGCCAAGCAGCCTGAGAAGAAGCAAGAGGCGCCCAAGAAGTAACTACTGTCAGGCATCAGCTGCCTGAAGATCTGCCCCTCTGACAGACGCCGGAGGGGCAGATCTCGTATCATCATTGATTGTCAACGAAATCCCTGAACGCACCACCACACTCTTGCCACCCTTCATATATTTTATAATAATTTCAAATTTAAAGACAAAAAAAATCTAATTTATCTAGCTATTGACATTTTACAGAAATAGGGTATTTACCCTATATGTTGTTTACCCATTATGAACCGTAGTAGCGACCATCATGCCGTTACCAATCAACGCTACCAATGACAGGGCAGACCATGGACAGTAGCCGTACGCCATACAACCGTGTTGTGATCCAGTGGTCAGTGCTGTTGCTCGCCCTGTTTTTCCTTGCCGGTGCCGTGGTCCACAATCTGTACAAAGGATACCGGGACATCCTTGCCGGAGAAAAACAACGCCTGCTGACCCAGGCGCGGGTTCTGAGCATCAACATCGGAGCCCAGCTGAACGGAACCGATCGGGTTTTGAGGGATATCGCCAACGAGATCCAGGGCGTACCGGTTGAGCGCTGGCAGCAACTCATTCCGAATCGGCGGCTTGTGCTGATTGTTGATGCAATCCCCGGTGTCCGCAGCCTGCTTGTACTTGATGCGCACGGTACAGTGCGGATTACAAACTGGTCAGATGTCCAGGGAAAGAATCTGAAACAACGGGATTATTTTCAGACCGCACTCAAGACCCCTGATCCGTCAAGACTGTTTGTCTCTCGCCCCTTCAAGACCCTGCTCGGGGCATGGGGCATGAACCTGGTCAGGGTAATACAGGATGATAACGGCATGTTCGCCGGGATCGTGGTGGCGACCCTTGACCCGATCTACTTCAAGACCTTGCTTGGTTCAGTAAACTACGCACCGGATATGTGGTCGGCCCTTAGCCATGGCGAAGGTGATCTGTTTCTGATGGCACCGGAACACCCCCGTCTGCACGGCACGAATCTCAACAAGCCGGGCTCGTTCTTCTCACGTCACATCGGCAGCGGCAGGACAGAAACCGTCTTGAGCGGCACAGTAATGACAACCGGTCAAAAGAGTCTGATGGCCCAATCTACGGTCCATCCTGAGGCGATCCGTATCGACAGACCGCTGGTTGTTGCTGTTAGCCGAGACCAGGAAGCTCTCTTCAAAGACTGGAGAAAACATGCCGAAAGCCAGACCATCATATTCTGTTGCATCACACTTTTAGCAGTATTGGCACTGATTGCCTTCCAGAGATACCAGCATGCTCAGCTGGATCAAAAATTACGAGCACGACAGGAACTGCTTGATACACGGCAGCTTTTGACAGCGGTAATAGACTTTCTTCCTGATGCAACCTTTGTGATTGATAACGACAAGAAAGTCGTGATCTGGAACCGTGCCATCGAAAAGATGTCAGGTGTTCCCAAAGAAGAGATGATCGGCAAGGGAGATCACGAATACACCATCCCGTTCTACGGCACCCGGCGGAC
>CAZOTC010000296.1:0-3426 GCA_964582605.1 uncultured Geobacter sp.
TGCATCCGCGTTATTACAAATGTAAAGAATGACTGATACTCTATCTTTTGTTTTTGGGATGCAGATGTTTGACTCTTAACAAAATGTTCTTTCAGCCAGTGAGCGTTTCCTTTGCCCTCCAGCTTGATATTGCCGTTTGAATCAACATGATTGATTCGGTACGGGCCATTTTTGAACAGGTCTTTATCCTTGATAGCTTTAACAAAATCACCAATCTTAAATTTTTCTTCAGTAACCTGCGCTGCAAGGCTGGCAGCATCCGGTTCAACTTCAAACTTAACCTTACGATACAAGATATTTGCCGCGTGGTTTATTGCATCATCAAGTGTTGGCAAGACACGGTAATCACGCATTTTGTTTGTATCAGACATTACTTGATAACCATCTGCGGGGTTATCAGTCTTTTTAACTATCGTCACAGAGATATTATTAAAAGAAGCTGAACCTTTGTTTTTAAGGTTGTCATAAACCAGCTCAGATTCATTTACAGGTATATTTCCCGGAATGACCTGCTCTTTCCCCTGCAGCCCCTCAACAAAGGTTCTCCGGGCCGGGGTATCCTTGGCATACCAGATCTTCTTGCCCATAGCCCAGCGGAAACCATTGGCCTTGATCTTGGCCAGGGTTGCATCATCAGGTTTGCCAGCAAAACGAAGTTCAATACCATTCTGCACGGCATTGAATGTAACCTTCAGCCCTTCAATACCGGTACCGGCAGCAGCAGGGGCAGGGGTAGCAACAGGCTTAACTGCCGGAGCATACTTGGCAGCTTCTTCAGGGTACTTCTCGGCCCAGGCATCAAAAGCGGCCTGCATATCAAAAGCGGCCTTAAATTCCACATCAGCATCACTGTTATGCTTTTTGATGCTCTCTTTCTTCTTGGCCCGGCCTGCAGCAGCACGGGAAGCCTCAGACCGTTTCTTGCTGTTTTCGATTTGGATCAACAGATCGTCAGGATCTACAGCAAACTTTCCCCAAACAGGAGCTGGCACAACTTCAGGAGCCGGGTCAGTCTCTTTAAACATTTCACTGAACCAGCTGGACACCTTAACGCCGTTATCCTTGCGCACCTGATAGGTATGGTGCGTCTCATCCTTCTTGTCATGGGTATACATGCCTGCACGGTCAAAACCGATCTTGGCAGAGGTTATGGTATAAGAATCAACCGATACCACTTCACCATGCACACCACTGGCAAACTGCACCCGCTCACCCTTTTTGAAATAGGATTCGGGGCCGTTGTCTTTTTCCGGTTTGTCGGCCTGCTCTGCTGGCTGGTACTCTGCTTTCAGTTTGGCCTGCAGCGCCTGCAATTTTTCAAGGGATTGCTGCAAGCGCTTCTGTTCACGGGCATCCCGTGACTTGGCAAGCTGCCTTGCCAGCTTCTTGCGCAAAGCCTCCTGCATCTTGGCCCGGTTGCGTACCGGTGCCGGAGCCACTGCTTCAGCTGCAGCCTGGCTGAACAGCGCCGCCATTTCATCCAGCGACATACTGTTGATTTCTTCATCTATGGTTGTGGGGATAGGTTTTGAACGGGATTCAAGCCGTGCCAGCCCTTTTTGAACACTGGCACGGGCTTTGTCATTCTTGGCATTCTTCAGCACCCGCTGCAGAAACGCCTTGTGTTTAGCGGCATTGCGGGGGGCTACTTGACTGGAGTTTCCTTCTTGAATCTCTCCGGAAACATCTCTTGCGCTTTCGCTGAAATCTTCCGTAAATCCGAGAGAGGCAGCGACCTCAGCCAGTTCTTCTGCTGTAAGGTTATCGACATTATGAACCTCCTGTTCTTTCGCTTTTGCGATTTCTGCAGCCCGCGACTTCAGCGCCATGCCGTGCAAAATAACGGTGGCTTTACTGGTGTCTACACCCTGGTTGGCATACACAAACAAGCTGTTATCAGACTTGCGTACCACCACAAAACTGCCGTTGGTGTATCCGGGTAAATCATCAGGACGAACAGCATACAGAATACCATTGCCGTCAGCAGCTTCATCCTTTACACTTATTATATCATCATCAGCATTTATTGCAAACGAAGTAATGCCGCGAACCGGCTCCTTCTGGTATGAAAACTTATGACCATACTCAGGATTGCCTCGGTCTGTTCCGGTTTCAAACCGATCCCGCTCAGTCAAACGATGGATCTCGCCAGAACCGTAATAATCGGCAATAGCCTGCAGCTGCTTCCCGTTTACGCGAACCTCTTCATCAACTGTCAGCATTGCAGGATGACGCGGATATTCAGCAGCCCCCTTGAACTGCGGGGCATCCTGAGACACAACCTCTTGCGCCCCTGTCAGCTCCTGCATTCTGGCAATTTTATTCTGCAGTGCCTTGCGGGCCTTTGGCTCTTTTGCGGCCTGCATCTGTTGCTTTAACCGGGCAAGATGCTTTTGCCGGGCCTTGTCTATCTTACGGGGAGCGGCAGACTCAGCTGACACGGACTGTCCACCGGCCTGCTCACCCCCCTGCTGCAGCTGGTCTATTGCGTCTTGAATCGCCTGCTCTGCCGCCTGATCATCCAGCTCCTGATAATAGTAATCCTCAACCAGATCATTAATCTGCTGTTCCGTCAAACCGGCCTCAACTGCCTGCTCAATCAGATCACCATCAAGCCGATCATACTTGTTGGCAATCGCCATTGCAGGATGATCAACCGCGTTGTTTGCCATAAAGAAGGCATAGGCAAAACCTTCAGGCGTTTTACTCCGGGCGTTTTTGGTTGCCAGCGATTTACCGCCATACTGGCTGTGCATCTTTGAACCTTCAACCGGTTCAACCGGAGCAATCGGCATATCCCCGTTAAAGCGTCCCCATAGCAGAGTTTTCTTTGTGTAGCTTTCCCCCACATGGTTAGGATCAAACGATAAGCGCCAGGGAGGCAGCCCGCCCAACTTCTCAATCCGGCCCACCGGGTTTTCAATAGCCCACACTGCAGGCTTGAAATATTCAATGGTGGCCAGTGTCTGCTGTACCAGCTTGACAGATGCAACGGTTCTGCCGTCTTTATCCTTGGCCGCAAAGTGCCGGGCACCAGATACCGCAAAGTCAGTACAAGGGCAAGCAGCTAGAATGGCATGAATATCCATGCCGTCAAAATCACCAAACCAATCACCAAAGAACTCGGCACTGAAGTTATGCACGTTGCCCACGTCAGGATCTGCCTGAATATCAAAACGGAATACCTGATACCCGGCATCAACCCACGGCTGCGACCATGCCCCGGACAGGTCAAACAGAGACAGCACCACCTTGTCACGGTTTGCGCTTGTTTCCCCTTGCGCCTGTGCGTGTTGCTTCCACTCTTCAATCTTCTTCTTTGCCTGGGCCGGTGTCATCCAGCCATGCTCAGCATGGTATACCTTCACCTTATCCTGCAGGCGCACTACTTCATTCTTGGCCGGAGGGTCAAATACATGCGTTACC
>CAZOTC010000297.1:0-3405 GCA_964582605.1 uncultured Geobacter sp.
CTCCCCCATGATGGAGGAGATCGGCGCCAGGTTCGGCTGGGTACCGGCCGGCAGATTGGCGGCAACCTGTTGCAGCTTCTCGTTGACCACCTGGCGGGCCCGGTAGATGTCGGTACCCCAGGTGAATTCCACCCAGACCGTGGAGAGACCGGGAATGGAGACCGACCTGACCCGCCGCACGCCGGTGGCGCCATTCAGGTTGCTCTCGATCGGGTAGGTGACCAGTGTTTCCACCTCCTCAGGCGCCATCCCCCTGGCCTCGGTCAGAATAGTTACCGTTGGAGCCGTCAGATCCGGCAGTACATCCACCGGCATTCTGCTGACAATAGAGCCGCCTACCAGCAGCACCAAAGCCATGGCAATCACCACCACCAGCCGGTTGTCAAGGGATAGCCGGATCAGGCGGTCCAGCAGGGAGCGGCTAGTGGGCATGTCCGGCATGGGGATCCTCCTTCCGGCTGCCTGTTGCTGCCTGCTTGACATAGTAGACTCCTTGCACCACCACCCGGTCATGCTCGTCCAGCCCTTTAAGTACCTGTACCTGGCCATCCTGTTTTGCGCCGATCTGTACCTCGCGGCGGCTGAAGCGCTCGCCTGCGGTCTGCACAAACAGGAAGAAGCGCCCTTCATCCTCCACCAGCGCCTCAAGCGGCAGCACCAGTCCTTCCTGTGCCTCCCCGGTTGCCACTGACACCGTGGCGAACATTCCCACCTTCAGACGGGAACCTGGATTGGGGACACTGAAGATCACCGGCAGGGTGCGGCTCTGGGGATCAAGCATGTCTCCCACAGAAATAAGCCGACCGGTTGTGAAGCTACCCTCCTGGCCAGCCACCGTAAAAACGGCTGACGGCAACGACGTAAGCTTGCCGGCATCCAGGGCCGGCAGGCTGGCCTTCAGCCAGAGCGTACCGGTGTTGACGATCCGTACCAACGGTTGACCGGCTTCAATCCCCTTACCGGTACCGGACAGCACCTCCACCACCGTGCCGCTGATCGGCGCACGTACCGCCAGTCTGCCGTTGCCGTCACCGCCCAGCAGTGCCGCCGATTTTTCCAGAGGGGCCAGGGCGGCTCTGGCGTTATCCAGCGCCGCTGCTGCCTCTTCCACCCGCTTGCGTGGTGCTATCTTGGCTTCATACAGCCGCTGGGCCCGTTCATACTCCTGGCGGGTCAGGGTAACCCGGCTGCGGGCCTCGGCATGGGCTGCGGTGAGCTGGCCAGCCCCGCCTTCCGGTCTGAATGGCGGATCGATCAGGGCGATCAGCTCGCCTTTGGCAACCCGCTTGCCCAGGTAGGGCAGCGGTCTGGATACGGAGACAATGCCTGACAGCGGTGCAGCAACCGTGGCCTCGGCGTCACTGGCTGCGATCAGCTCGCCGCCGGCAGTGATCCGGCTTGACAACTGCTTGCGAACCGGCTGGCGGATCAGGGTGTCCAGTGACCATTGCTGTCCCTTGAGGAAGGAGATGCTGCCGCCGCCGTCACCGATGACCGGTGCGGTCAGACCTGCATGATCATGCGGTGCAGCCGTATGACCGTGATCGTCGTGCCCGTGGCCATCGTGGTCATCATGCTTTTCTGTCGGCTGCTCCTGATGACCTGTCTTTGCGGCCCCGGGTTGCGCGGCAAGTGAGCCAACGACAATGCCCGGCACACGAATCAGGTCGTTGAATCCCGGGGACTTCGGCTGCAGTTCCAGCGTATAGCGCCCGTCCGCAGCCGGGGACAGCTCCGCCTGATAGATCCCCGGCCTGCTCGGTGCCGTAACCGTAATCGTAACCGGTTGTCCGGCTTCCGGTCGCAAGGTCAGCTGCAACGCGCCTTCACTGACCGGTTTGCCGTCTGCAAGCCTGGTCAGGTGGATCAGCAGGACGTTCTTCTTGCCGCTCACCAGCGGTGTGTACTCCATAAACAGTTCGGTCTTTTCGCTCCAGACCGTGACCTGTGTCGTCTTTTCTTCGGTATGGCCCTGCTCCTGCTTTTTACTGTCTTGATTGCTGCAGCCGATCAGTATGAAGAGCAGGGCGGTCATGAACAACCCCGCAACGGTTCTTATCATGGTGTTCCTCCTGAGATTGCCGGAGTGCCGCCGGTTGCGACTTCCAGTCTGCTATAGGTTTCAAGGGCCAGCTGCAGTGCCTTCAGCTCGGCCTCCTGCTGTTCTGCCAGGCGCCGCTTCTCATCCAGCACAATCTGCATGCCGACTTCTCCCAGCGCAAAGGCCTGCTGCTGGATGTTCAGGTTTTCCCGCGCAGCCGGCCCCAGGGTTGCGCGATGCAGCTCCCAGGCGCTTTGTGCCAGCCGGTAGTGCGCCAGCAGATCCTTGATTTCAACCTCGGCAGTGCGCTTCAGGGCCTCAGTACGCGCATTGCCGGCGCTTACCCGACCGGTAGCCCTGGCCAGCTCGGCCTGATTGCGCGAAAACAGCGGCAGCGGGATGGAGAGTTTCAACCCCAGGATATGGTCATTGGTCCGCTCGTTGCGCTGCAGGAGTTGCCCGGCAGCAAGGTCATAGGCGTTTTGTGATGAACGCTCGTTACTGTAGGAAAGCCCGACGGTCAGTGACGGCAGCGCCTCGGCCCGGGCCAGTTCCAGAGCAGACCGGTCGCGTTCCGTTTCCTGATGCAGCACGACCAGGTCAGATCGTTGTTGCAGGGCCTGCAACAGCAGTTGCTCGTCATCAGGCAGCGCAGTGCGGGGGGCAGGCGTAACCGCCAACTGCGGCAGCTCTTGTACGCCTGACAGGCCCAACAGCCGGGCCAACTGTCTGCGGGCCATAGCCAGGACGGTCTGCTGCTCTGTCAGTCGTAACTGCTGTTTGCGCAGGTCCAGATCTGCCAGCCTGACTTCCAGTTCCGCCAGATCACCGGCCTTGAAACGTTCATTGGCAATCGAAAGCAATCTTCCGGCAATCTCCATCTGTGCCTGTACCAGTTCCAGGCGTTGCTGTTCAACCGCACAGGCGACCCAGCTTCTGCGTACCTCATCGCCAAATTTCAGCGTACGTTCGTTGATTTTCAGGCGAGCCAGATCAGCCTCTGCCCGTGCAACGCTACGGCGCTTGCTTCCGACAGCGGCCAGCGGGATCTCCTGCAGCACGGTAATGCTGATGCCTCTGTCATCAGGACTGCCGGTCAGTGCGCCGGTCTTTCCTTCCAGCTCCAGGACCGGATTGGCCAACAGCGGTACCCTGTCAGCCGCGTTCTGGAGGCCTTTCAGTTCTTCTTTATCGGCCGTAAGTTCTCTACTGTTTGCCAAAGCCCGTTGAACCGCCATATCAAGGGTCAGCGGCGCTTCCATACCCAGCGCTGTCCCGGGCAGGGTTGCGGCAAGTGCACACAGGTAGAGCAACGGCGCAGTCATAGGCATACGCATGAATGTTCTCCTTTATCCCTTGATCAG
>CAZOTC010000298.1:0-3378 GCA_964582605.1 uncultured Geobacter sp.
TCAACGGATCTATCAAAATAAATCAAATAATCTCCCCTACCCTTCCCTGCTTGAGAACCGGTCAACCGGACTGACCCGTCTGATCTCGACACTGTCAGTACGGCCACCAGGGTAGATTTCCCGGGCCAAAAAGCCAAACTCTTCTGATTCCCGTGATTCAGGGATGCTGATCCACCAGCATTTTGGGGTGCCGTTGGTACCATCGCTCCAGCGATATCCCCTCTGCTTCAGCAGATCCTTTTTGTCAAACGGGGCATTGATGGCATAGAGCTTTGAGATCGATGCAGCACTGTTTTCAAGCAGCAGTTGAAAGACGGGACTCCCGCTCGCCGGCAGCTGTTCCAGAAGCAGTCCCAACACCCCTTCGGCATCATCAAGGGCACGGTGGGCGTTGATGCACCAGCCGAATTTGAAGAGCAGATATTCCAGTGATCGGGCCTGAAGCCGCTCTGCCTGCCAGTCGATCTGGGTCACGGTACAGCCCCAGGGAACTGTTTTGAATGAAGGGAAGCGGTTTTCTACAAAAGGTCGATCAAAGGCAGCGTTGTGGGCTATCACCAGACTGGCCTGTCCAGCCAGGCGGTTGACGGCTTCATCATTAAACGCTTGTCCGGCAAGCATTTCGTCGGTAATGCCGGTGATCTCAACAATCTCCCTGGCCAGGGGTTCCCCCGGGTCTTCAAAACCATTGTAGCGCTCGCTGATACGGATGATCTGGCCGGTACGCGGGTCATACTCAAAGGCCACGATCCCCAGTTCAATAATCCGGTCTGACTGATGATTGAGGCCGGTGGTCTCGGTGTCCAGGCAAAGACCTGTCCTGCTGCCGGGCAACGCTTTGTGGGTAAACCGGGTATCCCGATCCAGGCTGATCTTGCGCAGCACCTGATACTCTCCGGTGGCATGGAGCGCAGTGATGGCGATCTCGGCCTGAAGCTGGTTGAATTGTTGAGGCGCTTTCTTTTTCATGAGTGTGCAAACCGCATGACCAGAAACAGACCGACCATGGTCATACCGATGGCAAGTTTACCGGCTATTCCCAGTGCCATTCCGATGACAGTGCCGAATCCTGCCCGGGTTGCCTGGTCTAGTGACCGCTGGAGTGAAAGCTCACCAAGTACGGCTCCTGCAAACGGACCGAGGATGATGCCGGGAATGCTGAAAAAGATCCCGATGAGACCACCCGCAACAGCTCCCCACATGGCCCGGGTTGAGCCACCGAACTTTTTAACTCCAAAAGCTGAAGCAAGGAAGTCGACCAGATAGGTGAGTCCGGCCAGCAGGGCCATCAGCAGCAGTGTCCAGAGGCCCACATACTGGAAGTTGTCAGCCCAGGCACCAAAGAGTAACCCGAGAAACAGAAGCGGAGCGCCGGGCAAGAGCGGCAGCAGCATACCGGTAAAGCCACTGACAGTGCATAGTGCTGCAAGTATCCAGAGTATCATGGTCTGATCAGCCATCTACCATCCACCACTGCCACTGTTCTTTATCTTCCTGAAATCCCATGGTGGTTCTGCCCCACCCTGCTGCCAGAGTCCTTTTCTGCTCTTATTGGCCTGCTCTTCCGCATTGATGTAGCTTTTTGCCAAAGAACCTTTCAGGTACTTGCGGTAAGCCCAGGCATGTCCTTCAGCAAGCATCTCGTAATTGATGTCCCGATTACCGATCAGCACTACCGAGACCAGCCTGCGGTATTTGTCAATGTCCATGACGTCAAGGCGGACACGCTGCCGGTCTACCTTCTGTCGCAGTGCCTGAAATGATTCTTCACCGTAGGGCTGCCCCGGTTTCTTGCCCTTGGCTGTCTCCGGGGCATCAATGCCATAGAGCCTGACCTTGACCTTGGTGCCAAGGTTGTCAGTAACCTGGATGGTGTCACCGTCGGAAACCTTGGTGACCACTCCTTCTATGACTCTGATCGGATCCTTTGCCTGTGCCGGCAGTGACCAGAACAGCAGACAGAGGACGAGGGAGTAAAGTATCCTCATGTCTCTCCCAGCACCCGTTCTTTCAGCTCCTTGCCAACCTTGAAGAAGGGCAGCTTCTTCGGCTTGACGTCGATCTGCTCACCGCTTTTAGGGTTGCGTCCGGTGTAGCCATCATATTCCTTCACCACAAAGCTGCCAAAGCCGCGTATCTCGATCCGGTCACCTGCTACAAGCGCCTCAGACATGGCGTCAAAGATCTCGTTGGTGACCTGTTCGGCACGCCTGTAGGGGATGTCCTTCTGCTGTGCGAGTGTTTCAATCAGCTCTGATTTTGTCATAAGGTATCCTTGTCTCAAAAACCGTACTTTTCGCTGTTCCACCGTAACAGCACTTTTGTATCGCATTCTGGGAGTGGATTGATCCGGCCATCGATAATTGCGCGGACCACCACACCCCCAGCTGATGATGTTATCCGGTTGCCATGCACCATGTAAAAGTACCAGGCAAAAGGATATCCGGCCTGTCTGTCGAACTCGAACAGGGAATCCATGACACCATATGGCGACGCTTCGTGGTCTGGTGCTATTTCTGGCAGATCCAGGCCACCATCTGCATCAGCCCACTGCGGACAGAAATACATACTGCGCTTGCCTTCTGGGCTCGTGTAGTCGTTGTACTGGGCATACCAGTGATTGCAGAGGCGACGGCCCTCTTTACCTGGGCTACTCTCTTGCCAGTCTCGAAAAAATCTGGCAGCAGGGGGTACTCGGTCCAACAAGTCCGGACACAGGTCAAGGAAGGGGACGTTATAAGACTCCTGATAGCAATTCGAGCCAAGCACGATATCCTGTACGCGGATCGTCTTTTTCTGCACTTCTGGTAGCTCGGCCAGGCGGTTCGCCTTTTCAACTTCGATTAAGTCACGCAAAAACCTGCGCATATTAACGAAACCGACAAGCTTGTATTCAGCAGGGGTGATTTTCTGCCTTTCGTGAGCACCAAACACCATGCAAGGCCCGTGGATAAGGTCGTGCCGTCCTTCCGGAGGGAAAGACGGGTGAAAATCAAACATGAACTGTTTTGTTGACTCGGCACCCAACTCTATTTCTAACTGATGGAATGCGTCTTGATCCGGCCCGTAAGGGGCGGTCAGCTGAAGACAAGGTCCACGCCATTCCGTGCTTATCAGGCCGCTATCCTTGTATTTCAACCACACTGCACGGGCGTCATTATTGTGCTCAGCCAGCTGCTGATCAACCCACGCCTCAATTTTATCCGATATGCGGCTCCCATTTTGATCAACGATGCCAGCTGGCCAGGAGTGCTCACTTCGTTGAGCAACCAACCTGAAGGGTGTGCTCGGATATCGGTCTCGAATCGCTGCAAGTAATTCTGAATGATCATGAGTTACCGGGGCGGCAGCAATGACTGCAGCAAGTTCTTTTTGATT
>CAZOTC010000299.1:0-3362 GCA_964582605.1 uncultured Geobacter sp.
TATCAGCTGCTTTATCGCCAATAGCCCGACCATAAACCCCAGGCCTGACAGGCCTAACCATGGCCATGACAGCAGCAGAGACGGTATGTTGGCAAACTGTCCCACGGCAGCACTTAGATCGTTGCGGCCCAGTTCCGCAGACGGAGTGTAACCGCCTATTATATCGCCGAGCATGTGCCAACGCCAAGGAACGTACAACGCCATGACCACCAGGAAAGGCCAGGCTGCCCGGATACGTTGCCTTAATGTGCCCAGCGGCAGCAGAAACGGAACAAACCCCAGTGGGAGATAGATCTCTTTGGCGGTAGTGGCTATGGCAAACGCAACTCCGGCAAGCCACTCGGTCCGTTGATCGCTGCCTTCCCGAAGTTTTCGCATGATCAGCCAGAGGGCAAGCAGATAAAAGAGCAGGCCCTCCAGGTAATGACGTACCATCAGCTGCTGCGCGGCAGTCATGATGGGCGATCCGACCAGAAACAGCAATGATCCGCCAAAAGCATAGAGCCAACCCACCCACTGTCGGGCAATCAGATAGATCAGCCAGGCACAAAGAGCTGTTGTCAACAGATTGTGGACATAATATCCGGCGGGATCAAGCCCGAAGAGGGCATAATCCAGATCATAGGACAGACTCAACCAAGGGGTTAGACTGTAGGGTACCAGGGCTCGCCAGGCTGAAGGAACGGCAAAATATTCCCAGGGGGAGTACTGCAGAGCATGCTTCAGGATCGCCGGATCATCACAGCACCACCAGGCTGTCAGGGCGGTGCCATGGAGAGCAAAGGTAAGTGCCACAGATACGGCCAGACAAAACACCGCAAACGGCAGGCTATGCCGTGTGATTACAGAAATCAAGAGTACGGCCCCTCGCTGTCAACCAGAGGCATCAGCGGCAACAGATCAGCAGCACACCATCTGCCGGGTGCTGCTTCAATCTCGTCTGACAGATAACGATACAAGAGATCAAACGCCTGTGGATCAGAGGCTGGAACGATCGGACCTCCTTTTATCAGATACCGTCCCGGTTTAAGGTAACGACAGACAAAGGCCCCAATATCACTGCCTGTCTTACGGGCCAGGCGCAACGCGCCGCCGGCCAATTGACGGCGCCCTCCCAGGAACCAGGGGGATGCGACTGCGCTGCGAGCGGTAACCGGTGCGTCGGCCAGTACGACCAGGCATTCCTTGCGCTCCAGTATTTGGTAAAAAGGGCGTAGACCTTCCTCCATATTCAACATACTGCCGCCATGCAGCCAACGCTCCATACCCCGATACTTGGTAAAAAAATGCCTCTGTACTGCCGGAATAACCCGTGGGTCATGGGTAATAGCCGAGGTCATTGCATGTACGGTCATACCGGCCTGTGCCAGAAAGACCGTACCCAGCCAAAAGCTGTCGAAATGCGGAGTCAGTAAGAGCAACCCCCGATCCCGCTGTTTACAGGTTTCTGCAAAGGAGACCGGTTCTATCAGGCCTGTCAGCTCCGGAATCCTGTTTGCTGCTATTAACCGTCCCTCAAACTCCTCAAGGCTTTCGGCCCGAAAACGCTCCTGCACCAACGCCTGTAACTCTTCCGGCGTTGCCTGCGGCCGGATCAGCCGGTAACCGGCGGCAGACTGACGTGCAATGTGGCGTGTCCCCAACGCCATTGAGCGCCAGTCGCGACCCAGCCGCGCATTGATCTCACCCCGCCATCGCGCCAGAAGATAGCCCAGGCCTAAGGGCAGCCGTGCCATGAAAGGGAGCAGCCAGGCATAATCGGCATGGTGCAGAAGCCGCACGAGCGGGTGAAACCGTTGTTCGGGCAGAGAACTCATCAGATATACGCACGGCACTGTGCAGCAACATCACCGGGCTGCCGAATTGAAAAGCAGGGGGTCTCCACCGGGAGACGATGGTGCCATCTGCGCTCAAAAACAGCCCCGCTGGCGGCAATCCTCTCCAGCGTATCGCGAGAGCCTTCCACTTCCCGAGGGGTTGCAGACCAATGCTCGCAACAGGCATCCAGAACAGCAACCTGCAACCCACGTTCCTGGGCTTGCAGGGCCACATCTGTGCCGTAAAAATCAAAACCAAGATCAGGGTTCAGTCGTAACCCGCTGTCCGTACGGACAGCAAACAGTAATTCATCAATACTGTCAACCAGACACGGCAAGGGGGTCGGTTCCTGCAGCAGTATCCCGCGGTCCAGCACATTGCCGGCCCGTTGCGCCTGCTCACCTGCTCCGGAAATACCATATACTCCTGCCACTGCCAGACGAGGGAAACGACGTTCAGCATCGGCCAGGGCAGCGATGAAACGAGTATCCCACCCCGACGGCAATAAAACGTCCTGATGGATCCAAACCAGCCAGAGCGCCTGCTGCTGCCGGAGCAGCTCCCTGTTGAATGCCGCTCCGGCCGAAGATGCATAGGTATAGACCACTAGACTGTATTTCCCGGAAGAGATGCAGGGAGATGCAAGCAAATAACGGTTCAATACTTCAGGATCCGTTGCACAGGTAACAAAACTGATAGAATCGCTCATGCTGCAACCTTCCATGCATGCGGAAGGGACACAAACCCTTGTGCCGGCCCTTCCTGGAATATGTGCAGCGTAATGCAGCGTTCGCGCAGGTCATAGACATGTATGGCATTTTCGCATGCCAGGATACTGGTAATGGTATAGTCTCCCTTGCGCAGAGGGATATCTGGAAAAACTATCGTTGCCCTTCCCTTCCCCTCTTCATCGATGCACAATTTTATACCGTCATCAACAGAACTGACGCTTGATATAGTTATACCGGCGGCATTTGCTATTCCCAGGACCACGCTTGAAACCGGCAGTGCCGGATCTTGCTGGAACTCCACCGTGACCTCCAGCCTGCTCTCAAGCGAGACAAGGTGCTGCGATGTGTCGATAGTGCCGTCAACGTTAGCATATGACCTGATAATCCTGCCCTGTTGTCTCGATGGTGTCTGGTTCTTGACAGCTGCGCCCGGGGAGCTGTCGGGTACCGCGTCCAGTATCTCCGAATCCAGGGTAGCCTGATACGCTGCCGTCACTCTCTGGGGGATGTCCAACATCCGCGTATTCCCCTGTTCCAACCACAGCGCACGATCGCAGAAAGCCTCTATCTGATACATGGAATGTGAGCAGAACAGAATCGTCGCACCCCGCTCCTTCAGGGTCATGATACGGTCGAAAGATTTGCGGGCAAAATCACCGTCGCCAACCGAGAGGGCCTCATCAATGATCAGGATATCCGGCCTGACACTGGTGGCAATCGAAAAGGCCAGCCTGACATACATGCCGCTGGAGTAAGTTTTGACCGGCTGATCGATGAAATCCCCGATACCGGAAAAAGCGACTATTTCGTCGT
>CAZOTC010000300.1:0-3358 GCA_964582605.1 uncultured Geobacter sp.
CGGTTGAGCTGCTGACCCCCCATCAGCACAAGGACAAAATCAAGTCAACGCTCATCAAGCTGGATGCAACTAAAAAGCCGGGGGAAATGCAGTGGGTCCGTAGTTCCGGCCCCCAGGCCGGCAAGACCATGACCGCCATCTATGAGTTTGAAGGACCGGACCAGTACAAAGTCTCGTTCGATCCGACCATGAAGGAAACACCCAAAAAATTCGGGACCAAGGTAGGGTCAGGGCATCTCTGGCATACCTGGAAACGGGTGAAGTAATCTCAAAGGGGGAACGATGCACGTAGACAGACACCTTGGTATCGTTCCCCTGATCCACCGGAGCACTTCCTATGCGTAACAGTATTGATCTCGGATTAATCGGCAACGGCGCCATCGGCGCACTGATTGATCAGCAGGCTGAAATCGTCTGGTGCTGTATGCCGCGCTTTGACGCCGATCCGGTCTTCTACTCGCTGCTGAAAGAGCATACCGATCAGGACGGGTACGGCTACTGCACCATTGAGCTGGTGGAACAGATCAGTGTAGAGCAGCAGTATCTGACCAACACTGCTGTGCTGCTGACCCGCATGACTGATGCCTCGGGCGGGATGATTGAAATTGCCGATTTTGCCCCCCGCTTCCGTCAGTTCGGGCGGATGTTTACCCCGGTGATGCTGATCCGTCAGATCAAACGGCTGCAGGGTAGTCCCCGCATCAGGCTGGTGGTGCGGCCTGCTGCGGACTATGGTCGGGAACGCTGCCCGGTAACCTACGGCAGCCACCATATCCGCTACCTCTCTTCAGGCTGGACCATGCGTCTGACCACCGATGCCTCCATCACCATGCTGCTGCAGGAACAGCCGTTTTTTCTGGAGGACTCAGTCACGCTGATCTTCGGGGCAGACGAGACCATACCCAGCGCCATTTCAGAACTGACACGACGTTTTCTGGATGAGACCGTCGCCTACTGGCATGAATGGGTACGCGACCTGGGGATACCGTTTGAATGGCAGGACGAGGTGATCCGGGCCGCCATCACGCTTAAACTTAACACCTATGACGACACCGGCGCCATTATCGCCGCCATGACCACCTCCATACCGGAGGCGGCCAATACGGTCCGCAACTGGGATTACCGCTTCTGCTGGCTGCGTGATTCCTACTTTGTGGTAAACGCGCTGAACCGCCTGGGGGCCACCAAGACCATGGAGCGTTATCTGGGCTATCTGGCCAACATCTCTGCCGCAGCCCCGGGCGGGCGGCTGCAGCCGGTCTACGGTATTGACGGCAAGGCGTATATTGAGGAACAGATTGTGGAGTCTCTGCCCGGCTACCGCGGCATGGGTCCGGTCCGACGCGGCAATCAGGCCTTTGAACAGATCCAGCACGATGTGTACGGCTCGGCCATTCTGGCGGTGACCCATATCTTTTTTGACCGGCGCCTGCTGCGCTGCGGCGACAGCGCCCTGTTTCAGCGACTTGAATCGCTGGGTGAAACCGCTGTACAGGTCTATGACCAGCCCGATGCCGGCCTGTGGGAACTGCGCGGCACGGCACGGGTGCATACCTTTTCCAGTGTGATGTGCTGGGCGGCCTGCGACCGGCTGGCCCTGATCGCCGAACGGCTGGGATTGCAGGAACGGACCGCCTACTGGCGCAATCACGCCGACACCATCTACACCACCATCTATCAGCGGGCCTGGAATGAGGAGAAACAGTCCTTTGTCGCCTCCTTTGAGGGGGACAGCATGGATGCCAGCCTGCTGCTGCTGCATGATGTGGGCTTTCTGTCTGCCGATGATCCCTGCTTTGCCTCTACCGTTGCCGCGATAGAAAAAGAACTGAAGCGGGGCGACTATGTCTATCGCTATGTAGAGGCAGATGACTTCGGTGAGCCGGAGAACGCCTTCATTGTCTGCAGTTTCTGGTACATCCACGCCCTGGCAGCACTGGGCAGGCTGGATGAGGCCCGCACCCTGTTTGAAAACCTGCTGACAAAACGCAACCGGCTGGGGCTTTTGGCTGAACATATTGATCCCCGTACCGGCGAACAGTGGGGGAATTTTGTGCAGACCTACAGCATGGTCGGCCTGATCAACTCGGCCATCAGACTCAGCAAACGCTGGGATACGGCGTTTTAACCTTAAAACGGCAATTACTCACGCAAAGCCGCAACGCTCGCAACGAAAATCAATCGGTTGCTGAAACATACGGCTCCACCCGTTCGGCAACAGGCTGAATCTAAGTAAGTTACTGTTTTTATTTCGTTACATTGTTGCGTTGTTGCGCCGTTGCGTGAACTGTTTTTTAGGTTTCAGGCTGTTACGGGAGGACCTGCGATGAACCGTACCCGGATTCGCTACCAGCTTAAAAAGCTCAAAGACTATCTGGCCCTGAAGACCGAAATGGTCAACCATCAGGGGATCATCCGCGAGGTGGCCTCCGGTGTGGAACGTTCCTGGATCTACTACCTGATGCTGCTGATGGCCGGTCTGATCGCCCTTTTGGGTCTGCTGACCAACAGCGTGGCGGTTGTGATCGGTGCCATGCTGATCTCTCCCCTGATGGGGCCGATCATCTCCTCCGGCCTGGCCCTGACCATCGGTGACCTGGCCCTGGCCCGGCGGGCCTTTCGCACCATTGCCATCAGCGTTGCTCTGACCATCCTGGTTACCGCCTTTGTCACCCTGCTCTCTCCGCTGAAGGAGCCAACCAGCGAGATCCTGGCCCGGGTACGGCCCAATATCTACGATCTGTTTGTGGCCATGCTGTCCGGTATTGTGGGGGCGGTGGCGCTCTGCACCAAGCGCAATTATCTGATAACCGCCACCGGTGTGGCAGTTGCTACCGCTGTCATTCCTCCCTTAAGCGTTGCCGGCTACGGCCTGGGCACTGGTCAGATCATGCTGGGACTGGGCGGTTTTCTGTTGTTTTTCACCAACTTCGTTGCCATCGTGCTCACCTCTGATCTGGTCTTTTTCATCATGGGTTTCCGCACCAGCCATGTGGAGACGATCCAGTACTCCCAGCGCACCCGCCTGCTGGTAATCGGCGGCCTGCTGGCCCTGATCTCGATCCCGCTGGTCTATACCCTGGTGGTGGATATTCAGAAAGTGAATACCAAAAAGCGGATTGAGCGGGTGCTGAAGAAGCATCTCAACCGGGAAGACCGTTCCCGCATCACCGGCTACTCATACAAGCAGGTCAAGGACCGCATCAATGTCAGGGCATCCATCAATACTATTGAATACATTGAAAAAAATATTGAACAAGCCGTAGCGACCGAACTGCAGGAGAGCTTGAACAAACCGGCTGAACTTCACCTTGAACAGGTGCTGGTGGCATCGGGAGCATTGCCCGAGCAGCATGAG
>CAZOTC010000301.1:0-3353 GCA_964582605.1 uncultured Geobacter sp.
AGCTGGTACGGGCCCTGGTTATCGCCCCGACCCGTGAGCTGGCCGAGCAGATCAATGACGCCATGTTGGAGCTGGGGCAGGCGACCCGCCTGAAAAGCATCACCGTGTATGGCGGGGTGAATGTCAATCCGCAGATCGAGAAACTCAAAAACGGGGTAGAGATTGTCGTGGCCTGCCCCGGTCGCCTGCTGGATCATATCAATCAGGGGACAATTGACCTGACCAACCTTGAACTGCTGGTGCTGGATGAGGCCGACCAGATGTTTGATATGGGCTTTCTGCCCGATATCCGCCGCATCCTGAAACACCTGCCTGCCCAGCGGCAGACCATGTTGTTCTCTGCCACCATGCCGCCTGAAATTCGTGGGCTCGCCCGCGAGATCCTGCGTGACCCCTCCACCGTGCAGGTGGATCATGTTGCCCCGGCAGCCACGGTCAGCCATGCACTCTATCCGGTGGGGCAGCACCTGAAAACCCCGCTGCTGATGCAGCTGCTCAAACATACCGACACCGAATCGGTGCTGATCTTCACACGCACCAAGCACCGCGCCAAGCGGGTTGGTGAACAGCTGGAAAAGGCCGGATACACCGCCGCCTCGCTGCAGGGCAACCTGTCCCAGAACCGGCGTCAGGCAGCCATGGACGGCTTCCGTAACGGTACATTCCAGATCCTTGTGGCAACCGATATCGCAGCGCGGGGGATCGATGTCTCCCAGGTATCCCATGTCATCAACTACGATATCCCGGACACTACCGAGGCTTATATTCACCGGATCGGCCGGACCGGACGGGCTGCCAAGAGCGGCGATGCATTTACCATGATAACGGATGAAGACGTTGCCATGGTCCGGGCCATTGAAAAGACTCTGGGCACCGCCATTGAGCGCCGTACCGTTGATGGCTTTGATTACAGCGTACCGGCTCCCCGCAAGGATGAAGAGTTTGCCCGGCCACCACGTCCGCCCCGGCCACAGCCAAAGGCAAAGAAACCGGCGCCAAAACCGGCAGCAGGGCAAAGCGTGCAACCGGGCAGTGCACCACAGAAACCGGTATCAGCAGCCAGGAAGCAGCATCCGCAAAGGTCACAACGACCACGTTAAATCCGAAACATTTATCAGCTTGTGCAGGAGTTGTTTTTGCTACTTTCAGTCGGTTTGCTACCGTAATCAAGGCCGGTGGTATAACCCGCCTGTTCTTGCTTTTTAATAGATGCAAACGTATACTCCCGCTATCAAAAGGCAAGGGGTAGCAGCATGGTCAGTACTAGAAGTGACATACTAACATTTCTGCAGACCCACAAAGATGAAATGACTCAGCGTTTCGGTGTAGTGAGTGTTGGTCTCTTCGGAAGTTATGCCAGAGGAGATGCTCGCGAAGATTCTGACATCGACATTGCCATAGAGATTTGTTCCGAAAAGAAGTCTCTGGGTAATTTTCTTGGTGTCAGGCGCTATCTTGAGCAGCAGTTAGGCAAGAGGGTTGATCTTGGGATAGAGAGCACTTTAAAGCCGCTTGCGCGAGAAATGGTTGCCAAGGAGATCATCCATGTCTGAGCGTCCGCACCTTCTCTACTGCCAGGATATTCTGGATGCCGGCGCAGCCATTCTGTCGTATGTGCAGGATCTGACCTGTGATCTGTTTGTTAATGATCGAATGCGATATTCTGCGGTGATTCGTGAATTTGAAATTATTGGTGAAGCTGTTGGCAAGCTGTCACCAGATTTGAAGAGTGGACACCCGGAGATACCCTGGCAAGATATAAAGGATTTTCGTAATCTGTTGGCGCATGAGTATTTTGGCGTTGATCTGGAAATCGTTTGGAATACTGTCCAGTATGACTTGCCGTTGTTGATGAAAGCGGTTCAAGTTATTGTGAGGGGAATTAAGTAGGCTTTTTGCAGTTTGTTTCTTCTGTGAAGGGTGCCAGGCTCCGGACATTGCGGGGCTTTTCTGTTTTTTAGCAGCCTGTTGATATGGTTGACACACGTCTTAAATAAATAACATTGGAGTCTGTTTTATGATTCACCTATCCAATATTTCCAAACAACACGGCTCGCAGGTCCTGTTCCGCGACGCCTCCTTTCAGATCCTGCCAGGTTCTCGCACCGGTCTGGTGGGCCCTAACGGCGCCGGCAAGACCACTATCTTTCGGATCATAACCGGAGAAGAAGAGCCGGACAGCGGCGACATGACCTGCGCCAAGCGGACCACCATCGGTTATTTTTCCCAGGATGTGGGGGATATGTCCGGCAGAAGCGCACTGGAAGAGGTGATGGCCGGCTCTGAAGAGACCATGCGGCTGGCAGGCGAATTGAAGGAGATGGAGGCCGCCATGTGCGAGCCCCAGTCTGATGATGAGATGGCAAGCCTGCTGGAACGCTACGGTGTGGCACAGGAGGAATTTGAACACCGTGGCGGCTACGATCTGGACACCCGCGCTCAGACCGTGCTGACCGGCTTAGGGATCGGGCCGGATCGTTTCAACCACCCGGTGGAGTCGTTCTCCGGTGGGTGGAAAATGCGGATCGCCCTAGCAAAGATACTGACCTTGAAGCCTGATGTCCTGCTGCTGGACGAGCCGACCAACCACCTGGATGTGGAGTCAATCGTCTGGCTGGAGGAGTGGTTGGCCGATACCTTTGATGGTGCCCTGCTGATGACCAGCCACGACCGGGACTTCATGAACCGGATCGTGACCAGGATTGTGGAGGTGGCCAACAAGACCGTCACCACCTACGGCGGCAACTACGACTTCTACGAAAGAGAACGGGAGATCCGTCATGAACAGCTGCTGGCCAGCCACAAACGTCAGCAGGAGATGCTGGCCAAGGAAGAGGAGTTTATTGCCCGCTTTGCAGCCCGGGCCTCCCATGCCGCCCAGGTGCAGTCTCGGGTCAAGAAGATTGAGAAGATCGAGCGGATCGAGATTCCGGCTGAAGAACGGGTGGTGCGTTTTGAGTTTAGCGAGCCGCCCCGCAGCGGCGATGACGTGGTGGTGATGGATGGTCTGGCCAAAGAGTGGCCGCTGCCCGACGGTGGCGTCAAGCCGGTCTTTTCCGGGGTACGTGGTATTATCAAGCGCCAGAGCAAGATTGCGGTGGTGGGGGTCAACGGTGCCGGTAAATCCACCTTCCTCAAGGTGTTGGCAGGGCAGACCGAGCCCACCAGCGGCACGGTCAGCTTGGGGGCCAACGTGGAGCTGGGCTACTTCAGTCAACATGCCATGGAAGTCCTTGACCCGAAGAAGAGCATCTTTGAGACTGTGCAAGATGCACTACCCCTTGCCAACCGCGGGGTTATCATGAACCTGCTGGGGGCCTTTCTGTTCTCCGGTGATGCGGTTGATAAAAAGA
>CAZOTC010000302.1:0-3351 GCA_964582605.1 uncultured Geobacter sp.
TGGAGCGCTCCGGTATTCTGGTGCATCTGGTGGATATCTCCGGCCTGCCGGAGAGTGATCCCTATGCCGCCTTTGAGGCGATCAACCGTGAACTGGCCATGTTCAGCGAAGAGTTGGGACAGAAGGCCCAGATTGTGGCCCTGACCAAGATGGATCTGCCGACGGCACAGGAACATCTGGCCGAGGCCCAGGCCTGGTTCCAGGAACGCAAGATTCCGGTCTATCCGATCTCATCCATGACCGGTGAGGGGGTTGAGGCGTTGCTGGATGCCATTGCTGAACGGCTCTGGGCTGCCCCCAAGGAGGAATGGTGATGCGCAGGGAGCTGTTGCAGCAGGTGCGACGGGTGGTAATCAAGGTAGGCAGCCGGGTGCTGACCGTTGACGGTGGCGGCCTTGATTATGGGGTAATCAACAGGCTTTGCGATGAACTGGCCGGTTTGCGCAAACAGGGGCTTGAGGTAATTCTGGTCTCATCCGGCGCCGTTGCTGCCGGACGAGATGCCTTACGTTCCGTCGATACAACCCTGACCATACCGCAGAAGCAGGCCGCTGCAGCAGTTGGTCAGCCGCTTTTGATGCAGGCTTACCAGCAGGCCTGTACCACCCATGGACTGGTTACCGCCCAGATCCTGCTGACTGCCGATGACCTTGCAAACCGCAACCGTTTCCTGAATGCCCGTACCACACTTGAGGCATTGCTCTCGGCAGGGGCCTTGCCGGTCATCAACGAGAACGACTCTGTGACGGTGTCAGAAATAAAATTCGGCGACAACGACAATCTTTCGGCATTGGTGACCAGTCTGGCTGAGGCAGATCTGCTGCTGATCCTTACCGACATTGAGGGCCTTTACAGCGCCAATCCCGCCGATGACCCGTCAGCACACCTGATTCCGCTGGTCCGTACCATTACCCGTGATATCGAACGGATGGCAGGAGGAAGCGGCTCAGCAGTCGGTACCGGCGGCATGGCAACCAAGATCAGTGCGGCAAAGAAAGCGGCCCGCTTTGGCGTACCCACCATTCTTGCCCCCGGCAAACAGCCCGGGGTTGTTACTGCAGCGGTGAGCGCCAAAGAGGTCGGAACTCTTTTTCTACCGGCAAAAGAAGGACTGAACCGCCGTAAGCATTGGATCGCGTACACCCTGAGGCCGTCAGGAAAGGTTATAGTGGACTCCGGTGCCCGAAAGGCACTTCTCAACAAAGGCACCAGCCTGTTGCCTTCCGGCGTTACTGCGGTTGAAGGGCGGTTTGAACGGGGAAGCTGTGTGCGTATCTGTGGCCCGGACGGCGTCGAGATCGCCCGGGGACTGGCAGATTACTCCAGCCTTGAGGTGACAAAACTGGTCGGGAAGAAGAGTACAGAGATCGAACTGCTGCTGGGTTACCGCTATGGAGATGAGGTGGTACACCGGGACAATCTGGTCCTGATATAAACGTCATACGGCCTCCCGGTCAGGAGGCCGTATAGGGTACAGCAGGTCAGCATCAGTTCGATTTCGGATTGATGGTAAACGCAGCGCCGGTAAAGCTCTCCTTCACCTGCAGTACGGTTTGCAGCACTTCAACAGTGCCCTTCAACGGCTTACCTGGCACCTTGTCCCCAACCACAATCATCAGATTCCGCTCAGTCAGCTGTCCCTGCTGCAGCAGCTCTACCCTACAGGCTGCAAGCTGCTCATGCTCAATCCAGCAGCCGTTCCCCCCTGCATCAACCAATCTGACCTGCTGGGGCAACGTAATCCGAAGATCGACATCTTTTGCCGGTTTTGAGCCCACATTCAACAGGGTAACCTTGTAAGCAACAGTTTCCCCTTGCACAGGAGCAGGTTTCTGCACAAGTGAAACGGCTCGTAACAGCGGCGCAGCTGAAGTAACAACCGTCTCAAAGGTTTTGCCGACATCCGTGAATTTCGAGGAAACAGCCCTGGCGGCGATCGTTATCCTGGAACCGTCAACCCGATCCGAAGGCATTCTGAATGCGATCTGGAGCTCTGCGTGTTGCCGGGGCTGCAGGGTAATTTTCTGGACCGGCTGGGTGCGGTCAGCAGCCTGGGTGATCATCCCTTCAATACCGGAGGGCATGATCGCCTCAAGCATAAACTCTTCCGCAGCCTTGCCCTGATTGGTCAGCTTGAACAAAACACCGGCTGCAGTGCCGACTTCAAGAACCGGCTCAGCAATGTTGGCCTCAAAACCGAATCTGATCGCATCACGGGCCGCCTTTAAAGCAGCCAGACGTTCACGCTCCCGGCGATCAGCCTCTGCCTTCTCTCGTGCGATTCTCTCACGTTCAGCCCGTTCACGGGCCAGCCGTTCCTGCTCTGCCTTGAGCGCTGCCGCCCGTTCCTGAGCCAGCTGCTCATTCCTGACTTTAAGGGCTGCGGTACGGAGCTGCCTGTTTGGAGGCAGCTTTTCACCGGCCTGGCTACGTTTTGCCAGCGCCAACAGATCAGCTTCAATTGATTCAGCCAAGGGACCGCTGCCGAACTCTTTGGTGAATCTGGTGATCGTCTTGGCAGCGGCATCGTTGTCGCCTGAACGCTGGTGGGATCTTGCCAGCATCAGAAGCGACACATCCCTAAGCGGCGAATCGGGATACAACTGTTCCATCTGGTTCAGCTTTTCAATACTGCGGATAAAGTCCTTACCCTGAAAAGCGGTAAAGGCCTCCATAAAGAGCGATGAATCATCCGTGTCGGCCCATGCAGCAAAAGGCACCAACAAACTGAACACCAAGCAGAGACTACAAAAAAAGGTGATGAGCGTACGACGGTTAAAGCAGACACGCATCCGGTTACTCCACAAAGCTCTTCAGTTTCTTGCTGCGGCTGGGATGGCGCAGTTTACGCAGCGCCTTGGCCTCAATCTGACGGATCCGCTCACGGGTGACCTCAAAGTCCTGGCCTACTTCTTCCAGGGTGTGGTCACTCTTTTCACCGATGCCGAAACGCATCCGCAGCACCTTTTCTTCCCGGGGAGTCAGGGTTGAAAGCACACGGGAGGTCTGCTCGGAAAGGTTCGCCTTGATCACCGCCTCCAGAGGGTTTACCACGCCTTTGTCTTCGATGAAATCTCCCAGATGTGAGTCTTCTTCTTCACCAATCGGCGTTTCAAGAGAGATCGGCTCTTTGGCTATCTTGAGCACTTTACGCACCTTGTCCAACGGCAGTTGCATCCGCTCAGCGATCTCCTCAGGGGACGGCTCACGTCCATTTTCCTGTACCAGTTGTCGGCTGGTGCGGATCAGTTTGTTAATGGTCTCAATCATATGCACCGGAATCCGGATGGTACGGGCCTGATCGGCAATGGCCCGGGTGATGGCCTGACGGATCCACCAGGTGGCGTAGGT
>CAZOTC010000303.1:0-3317 GCA_964582605.1 uncultured Geobacter sp.
AAACGGTTCATCCAGCAGGATAAAGGCCGGGCGGGTTATCAGGGCACGGGCGATCTCAACCCGCCTGCGTTCGCCACCTGAAAGGGCGTACCCTTTTGTTTCAGCAATATGAGTGATGCCGAACTCTTCCAGCAGCTCCTGAGCACGGTGCTGCTGCAACTCACGCTCATCCTCAACCGTTTCGAGGATAGCCAGCAGATTGTCACGCACTGAAAGCTTGCGAAACACCGACGCTTCCTGGGGCAGATAGCTGATCCCGCGCCGTGCCCGCTGGTGCATCGGTTGCTCAGTGATGTCATCACCATCCAGCCAGACCGTGCCGCCATCAGGCTTGGTCAGACCTACCACCATGTAGAAGGTCGTGGTCTTGCCTGCACCATTGGGTCCCAGCAGCCCGATCACCTGACCGGAACCAAGGGACAGATCTATACCGCATACCACCTGGCGTTTTCCGTAGGTCTTGCAAAGCCCTGCAGCACGCAGACTCCTGTTATGGCTGTTTTTTGGGGTCATTCTTTTTGGGGCCGCTGCCCGGTTTCGGGTGAATCACCGCCTCAACCCTGGCATTTTCTCCACCGGTTACGACGCTCCGGTCTTCGTCAAGATAGTACACAATCAGCTTGCCGGTAACCGAATCCTTATCCTGTGTCACCTTGGGATTGCCCGAGAGGGTGATCTTCCCTTCCTTGCTTTCGTAGATGGCATGCCCCCCGGTACCGACCCGGTTGGTCTGCAGTATCCGTACAGAACCGATCGCCTCAATCCTGTCGACCTGCTCTTGATTCTCACCATAGTAGATGACAAGTTTTTCAGAGTAGATGGTCAGATCTTCCTGGCGCGCCACCACCCGGCCGGTAAATATGGCTGTTTTGCCCTTGTTGTCGGCCTTCAGTTCATCGGCCTTGATATTGATCGGTTTTGATGAGCGGTCCTGCCGTGTTTTTGCCGGAGCACCAGACTGGGCAGCCTGCACCGGCCCCACACACAGCATACAGACCAGTCCGATCAGAAACAGCAGCCTAACGTTTTGCATGGTATCCCTCGACAACGGCATCCACAGCCCCTTTAAAATGGACCTTTTCATCATTCAACGACATTTCCATCGCTTGCGCTGTCAGAGCAAGGCGCCCGTCAACCACCTTTACCGGACGATCAGCTCTGATCAGGCCCGGCTTGGTCAGGTATTCCAGCTGTTCAGTGGTAAACACCATCCCCTTCCGGGTGACGGCCTTGACATTCTTCTGCATCCGAACCAGATGCTGCGGCTCCAGATAACTCCCTGCTTCGGAAGTTATCACCATCCCGCCGGCCTTACCGCCATAGATATCAGCCTTAACTCCGGACAGTTGTGCAGCTCCACTCTCCTTGTCATAATCGGCACGCTCTGCAACAAGATCCCAAAGCTTTTCATTTCCACGCATTTCGGAGAAGGTAAGCCTTGCAAGCGACATGTCGATTTCAGGGGATAGTGGTTTGGAGACGGTTTCAGGCTGGACTGAACGAATCTGCCTGAACACGATAACCGCTACCAGTGCAACAGATGCAGTCACAATAGCTGCTGCCAGAATCTGCCTGATTCGCCTTGTGTTCGGCATGTTCATGGCGGCCACTATAGCATCAGGCCTGGCAGCTGTCCAGAGGATAACCGCCCTTTATGCGGCTGTTGGCACAGAGATTGTATAAAATTATAACTCATAGCGGTCAGCAACCAGCTGCTGCCACATCCCCCGGCCTTTCAACAGCAGGTCGCACAGCTCACGCACCGCTCCCCAGCCCCCCCTGGCACGGGCAACATATGCGGCCACCTCCTGCACTTCCGGCAGGGCATCGGCAGGTGCTGCAGAGAAACCGACCCGCCGCATGACCGGTACATCAATTACATCATCCCCCATATAGGCGATCTGATGGTCTGCAAGACCGGTACGTTGTTTGATGTCTTCATAACTGTCCAGTTTACGCAGGGCCCCCTGATAGAGGATCTCAATCCCCAGTTCCTTTGCCCGCAGATCCACCACCGGCGAAGTGCGTCCGGTGATGATCCCGACCTGGATACCGGCCCGCTGTACCAGTTTGATGCCGTGGCCATCCTTGACGTTGAAGAATTTTATTTCGGTGCCGTTGGCATCCCAGATGATCCGGCCATCGGTCATCACACCGTCTACATCAAGGAGCAGCAGCTCAATATGTTTCAGTTTTTCGTTCATGCGATACCCGCCTTGAGCAGGTCGTGCAGATGGATCACGCCGCAGGGAACCTGATCCTGCTCTGTTTCAAACACAAACAGGGAGGTGATCGAATGCCGTTCCATCCGCTGCAGGGCAGCAGCGGCCAGTTCACGACGAACAATCCGCTTGGGGCTGCGGTGCATCAGGCTTCCCGCTGCCTGCTGCAGGATATCCTCGCCACGCTCCAGACAACGCCGCAGGTCACCATCGGTAATCACCCCGGCAAGTGTTCCTTCTGCAGTAATCACCCCGGTCATGCCTAATCCCTTGGAGGTGATCACAAACAAGGCCTCCTTCATCAGGGTCTGCTCACTGACCAGCGGGACAGCATCACCGCTGTGCATCAGATCCTCAACACGCAGCAACAGTCGCTTCCCCAACGAACCGCCAGGATGGAAGATGGCAAAGTCCTCGGCCCTGAAGCCGCGCTCAACCAGCAGGGCCACAGCAAGGGCATCCCCCATGGCCAGGGTTGCAGTGGTCGACGAAGTGGGGGCCAACCCCAGCGGACAGGCCTCTTCCTTGACCGACACATCAAGAAAAATATCCGCTGAACGGGCCAGGTTGGATGCCGGATTGCCGGTCATGGCGATCAGGCCGGCACCCAGCCGCTTGATCGAGGGCAGGATCCGCAGCAGCTCTTCAGTTTCACCGCTGTTGGAGATGCCGATCACCACGTCACCGGTCATGATCATTCCCAGATCGCCGTGAATCCCTTCAGCCGGGTGCAGGAAAAAGGCCGGTGTACCGGTTGAGGCCATGGTTGAGGCGATCTTCTGGCCGATCAGGCCGGATTTGCCCATACCGCTGATCACCACCCTCCCCTTGCCGGCCAGGATCATCCGCACCGCATCCTCAAAAGAGCTGTTGAGACGGCCTGCAAGGGCCGCCACCGCTTCCGCCTCGGCAAGGATCACTTTTTTTGCCTCTTCAAGAACGCTCATCGGACCACCGCATCAAGGGCCTGCAGACGCTTCAGCAGGGCCGGAAGTTCCGCAAGGGGAATGGAATTGGGACCGTCGCAGAGCGCACAGGCCGGATCTTCATGCACCTCCATGAAGATACCGTCTATACCGGTGGCAACTGCAGCCC
>CAZOTC010000304.1:0-3298 GCA_964582605.1 uncultured Geobacter sp.
CACGCTTGTTATTAATTATAATCGCCTCTAATGGTGGTTTCTCTTCGAGAACCGCGGCATTAACCATCCTGCTTGCAATCGCATTTATTACACATAATTCAGGTGCTGTGCCTAATGGCGCATTAACCGCTAGAATACCACCTGGTTCTAATTTAATTATTTGCTCAATCACAGTTCTATGTGTAGCAGGCAAGGCTTGCAGATTATCTACATGTGCTGAATGGCCAAAAGCATGATCAACACCTCTGGGTGCAAATCTCTTCTTATCAGTTATTTCATACTTAGACAGCATATTCTCAGTAACCTTGGAGACTCTGCCGTTATTAATCAATTTATGTAACTATTCAGCATAGGAGATGACAAGCGCAAAAAGAGAGCCGATCAGGATCGATACAACAAAAAGAGATGCAAACCTGGTTGGATGACTTATGGCGGCTGGGAAAACAAAGGTTGTCCTGAAGTGAGTGCATAAACAGCATCATAAGCAGATATATCATGCTTTCTGGCGGTCGCAAGATAGCTGTGAAAGTCATCAAAAGCGACACAGCCATCGCCTGATCGAAAACAACCGGAGACCTTCTGCTGAGTCTTACTCATTCTCAGATTACGCTCCGAAGCGTTGTTGTCAAAATTCACATCCTGCTCATGCAAGAACAGCAGAATGTTATCTTTGAACTGTTTCATCCGATCAAGCAGATTACGCGCCTTTGTTTTAGGGTTACGACCTCTTTTTTTCGGCGCATCAGGCAGCAGAATCCGTTCTGGATTTTCCTCAAGGCCGAGTTGTATCGCTTCGTTATAGCGGCGGCTCAAGGTCTGCAGTTCAGGCTGCGGCAACGGCCATGAGGCAGTTGTATCGCGCAACGCTTTGGCATCAAGCAGAACCTCTTTCATTTTCTGTGGCCACAGCTGTTTATCGTTTTCTTCAATACCGTTCAGTTCGCGCAGCAAATGAGCATTGCACAGGGCATGCCCGCATGAGAGAAAGAAAAAGTAGGATTTGAGGAAATCATGCATGGCGTATCCTGTAAATACAGGCAGAATGCCCATATCAATCATGGCTTCCTTCCCTCGTTTTTTATGGGTATAAAAGCACACATACTGATCTGTTCCGGCCGTATGCCGCCAGTGCAGCTTCCCTGCAACACGGGTGCCTGTTTCGTCAAAGTAGGCGACTGGCGCCTTGATGATCTGTTCACGAATCGTTTGGAGCGGTTGTGAAAGGCCAACTCTTGCTTCCTGAACAAACCGCACCAGGGTCCCTACACTGACTGGAACATGCAATACATCCGCACTGAATTGTGCCAGGCGTTCAAATGGAACGAAATTGCCCTGATTGAGATACAGCATCAACGCTTTATACGAAGGTCCATACTGCAAATAGTGATTGACATCCTGTGGAAAGGCGCCTTTTGTGCGCTTGCCGCAGTCGGGACACAAAACTATGCCGCAACGGTGTTCTCGGACCACGCGGCGGATCTCAATCTCTATTTCCTGCCGGGTTTCCTGGTCGATGACCGGCGTGTCTTCGGGGATGCTGGCATGGCAGTGTTCGCAGGTATGGGCCTGGTGTTCAACGATCACATCCGGATTCTCCGATCGGCGCAGGGTGGCGCCCGGATGTCCGGGCTGTCCGCCTGGCTTCCTGCCCGTTTTTTTTCGCAGGCTGAAATTCTTCTTGAATATATTTTTGGATGGGGGCACATGACTGTTACCCGAATTTTGATTGATCTGTACACGCAAACGCGCATTCTCTTGTTCGAGCTGCTCTTTGTCTTCCAGCAGCTGCGCGACATAGGCAACAACCGGCTCAGGGCAAGATTGCAACAACGGCCAGATGTCAGCCGAGATCAACATGACCCAGTTTCCTTTTGAAATCACGACGCAGCGGATACAGATAAATATCCTTAATCGGAACCTGCAGCGTATTGTATCGGTCATTGCGGCTTCGTCCGGTCGTTTCACCAACATGGATCCAGTTGGCCGCCTTGTAACAGGTCCCTTTGAAGCGCTCCTGCTCGACAAAAGTCTCCAGCAGATACAGTGGATGTCCGTATTTCTGTTGCCAGTCTGCTCCGATGCGCCGGCAGATCTGACTCAGAATATGGCTGGCCAGGTGTGGTACGCGTACCCAGGGCAGCACAAGGAAGCGTGTATTATTCGTTGTACAGATCAGGTTGGCCCTGCGTGCCGCTCTGTCCCAGCCGACGTATCGATCGCGCGGCTCGCAGGCCCAGGCCGATGAACCAAACAGTAAACAGGCCAACAGTCGGCCCTGGCGTGAATACACCATGTACTTGATGTTTTCACCCACTGTCATGTCGAATCCCAGGTAATGGTACTGAGCCAACAGCGACTTGTAATCGTCTGAGTCTGCCGTTCTGGCTTGCACGATACTGATCCGCAGCGGCATGATCTCTTTGATGTTGCATATGACCGGAGTGGTGTCATGCAGACGGTATTGGATGCGATCCGGTCTTCTTGCCTTTACTTTTCGTCCGCCGAATTTGGCTGGTAACCGGATCTGTCCTTTGGCATCCATGCGCCGCAGCATGTCCCGGCAGGAAATGTCTTTCAGGTTACCTGACTCGTCACTCCAGTTCCAGATTTTGCAGATCTCAACAGATATTCTGGACCGGCCCCAGGACGGATTGTTGTCGATCAGGCCCTGGATGAACCGAATCTCTTTTTCTGTTATTTGTGGTTTGATCGCTATTCGTGTTCTCATGCTTTCCATGATAACACGTGCTTTTTCCTGAGTCCAGCTTTATTTTTTGCTTGAGTTCAGCTGCTTTCAGGCTGTAGGGGAGTATGCTGAATAGTTACCTATAATCTCTATCATCCAGAGAGCAATCAGCCGTTTCGCTTTGACTGGAAATGGCTGGCGCAGTCCGGCATGTCGACAAAAGACCTGATCGCACCAACATCCTTTGAGTTCAAAGAGAGTCGGGCTTTCAAAATCGGTACTGCGAACTGCGGCGTTTCGTATCTGCAGATTCTGGCGCCAGAGCTGTCAGACGATATCCTTCATGACTTCCTTTCAATGAGCAGCAGCCTTGCTGTCAACATTCATATTGAATCGATCGATCAGACGGCTGCGATCCGAACACTTAAGCGTAAAATAACCGATCTCGATAAGATGAAGATTGAAGAACAGAAGAAGGCCGTGCGTTCCGGTTACGACATGGATATTCTACCATCAGATCTCGCCACCTTCGGCCATGAAGCGAAGCGCTTGCTGCAGGACCTGCAGAGCCATAACGAAAGGATGTTTCTGGTTACTTTCCTGATCATGAAC
>CAZOTC010000305.1:0-3277 GCA_964582605.1 uncultured Geobacter sp.
CCTGGCTTTAGGCGGGGTGGTTGCCTGCGCCCTGTTTGCGGCCGTATCCGGCTCAAGCCCGGCAACCGTGGTGGCCATCGGCTCCATCCTGCTGCCGGCCATGGTCAAGCAGGGCTACCCGATGAAATTCGGGGTCGGCGTGATCGGCACTGCCGGCGGCCTGGGGATCCTGATCCCCCCCTCCATCGTGATGGTGATCTACGCAGTCTCGGTCAACGAATCGATCGGCAAGCTGTTCATTGCCGGTATCATCCCCGGTCTGCTGCTGGCAGCTGTCCTGATGGGGGTCACCTGGGTGGTGGCCAAGAAGCGTAACTACCCCAAACAGCCACGGGCCTCCATCGGCACCATCTTCAGCACCTTCCGCGAAAGCTTCTGGGGGCTGTTCCTGATCGTGGTGGTCATCGGCGGGATCTATTCCGGCCTGTTCACCCCCACTGAGGCCGCTGCCATGTCTGCAGTCTACGCCTTTTTTGTCTCGGTCTTTGTCTACAAGGACCTGGGGATGAAGGACCTGCCCAAGGTGCTGCTCTCTTCGGCCAGCATGTCGGCCATGCTGCTCTACATCATCACCAATGCGGTGCTGTTCTCCTTCCTGCTTACGTCCGAGCAGGTACCTCAGAACCTGACCGCCTGGATGGTGGGGCTGGGGCTTTCATCAGTCACCTTCCTGATCTTTGTCAATATCCTGCTGCTGGCAGCCGGCAACTTCATGGAGCCTTCCTCCATCCTGCTGATCACCGCCCCGCTGCTGTTTCCGGTGGCCATGGAACTGGGGATCGACCCGATCCACCTGGGGGTGCTGATGACCGTCAACATGGAGATCGGTATGATCACCCCGCCGGTGGGCTTAAACCTGTACGTGGCCAGCGGCATCTCGCGGCTGGGGCTGACCGAAACCACCAAGGCCTGCGCCCCCTGGATTCTGGTGATGATTCTCTATCTGATGCTGATCACCTATGTGCCCCAGATCTCGCTCTGGCTGCCCAACCTGCTGTATAAATAGCAGTATCCCTTCACTTGTCGTACAAACGGGCCGGTCAGATGACCGGCCCGTTCTGGTTCCTTACATTCTGATCAGGTCCAGCTGGAAGGTATCCCGTAAGATCTGCAACATCAGATTGACCCCTTTCAGTGCCGAGCGCAGCTGTTCCTGCTCGCGGTGACTTAACATGGCCGGATTGCAGTAATTACTCGGTTCATCACCCTGCTCCAGATCATCAAGCTGTACCATCAGACGCAGCCGGATCAGAAAACTGAACGACTCCTCAATACTGTCCAGATCATCCTTTGAAATATGGCTGCCGTGCCTCAACACACCAATCTTTTCCCAGGTGGTCCCTCCCACATTACGATGCAGCAGTGCCAGCAGACTAACCCCCTGGGTCAGGGCAAAGATACCGGCCTTCTTCAGGTCAATCGCCCCCTTGTGCTCTCCCTTCTGTTCAAGTTTCAATCTGCCGAACAGCCCCAGCGGCGGGCTGAACTGGACAATGTTGCAGGCCATGTAACTGAAAAAGAGGGAGTGGTGGTGGGTTGTGTCGATGATATGTTCCCGCAGTTTCTTACCCAGCGCCAGATTGCCGTGAATGACCCGCATATCCTGAAACATACCGAACTTGACCATATTCTTGAGGGACGGCGTACCGATCCAGCGGGTCAGTATCCGCTGCCAGGTTGCAATGCTGTGGCACCATTGCCGGTTGCCGGCCATGATGCCGCCTGGACAGCGCGGCACACCGATAAATTCAAGCCGGTCAACTATCCGCTCGGCAAACTGTTTGATCTGACGTAACTCATCTGCGGTAACGGCATCACTGTACACAATGGCGTTATCCTGATCAGTCCGCAGGGTCTGCTCTTCACGTCCTTCACTGCCCATCACCAGAAAGGCAGCCGACCGCGGTAACGTCACCCCCTCCAGCTCCTCAAGCAGCGTGATCACCCGCATGGTCATCAGATCATTAAAGTGTGAGATCAGAGAGATCAGACTCTGGATATCGGCCCCGGCCTTGACCACAAACGCCAACAGTTCGAGCAAACGGGCATTGGTGGCCTGCAACTGCTCAAAACTTTCCGATGACTCAATTATCTGAGAGAGATAGAGCGGACAGCGGCTCTGGGCCCGCAACAGGTCGGAATTGGTGACCACACCGGCCAGACTGCCGTCATCGTTGACGACGACCAGACGGTGAATAGCGTAGCGGGCCATCTTGAAGATCGCCTTAAAGAGATAATCCTTATACCTGATGGTGATCAGGTTGGTTTTCATTACCTCACGGGCCGTCAGCATTGCCAGTTCATGATACCTGAGCGCCACCAGGTCGCGCAGGTCACGCAACGAGATAACCCCAACCGGCATGGTATTCTCAACAACAACAACAACCCCTGAAATGTTATGGCGATGCATGATGCCGGCCAGCTCAATCAGACCAGTCTCCGGCGTACAGGTTACCGGAGCGCGGGTACAGAGCACGGCTATCTCGATAAAATAAAAATTATCCTGACTCAGCGGACTCTCAGGCATACCGGTCTCTCCGTTACTAACACTGGTTTGTCGTTTGATAAACACCGGTTTCACACCACGCCATTATCTATCTGACTGCTGTGTATCATAAAAATGAAACAGTTTTATAGTTTTTTGCATTTACTCATAAAAATCACCATCATTTCAGAAAAAAGAGCTGCTGATGTAAGATTTAAGTATCTGTTTTTATTTTGTTATTCTATTTTATTATTTTTTTAAAAAATAATATTGACAATTTTACATCATACTATTAAATGATGCATCAAAAGAGCAGATACGTATATTTAAAACAAAATTTGATAATATATCGGAGAGAGCATGGAGCGGGGCAACGGAGCATACTCGGAACAGGCAGTGGTCAAAGCGATTGACCTGCTGGAAGCCCTCGCATCTGAGGAGCAACCTGCAACGGTTCCACAGCTTGCCAGGCTTTTAAAGCTGCACCGCAAGAAAATGACCGGTCTGCTGGATGCCCTGGAACAAAAAGGACTGGTTGAACGGGATGAGCAGCTGGGCACCTACCGATTGGGCCTGCATTCCTACAGCATGGCCCAACGTATTCTGAAAAATGCAAACCTGATCAGGATTGTGCATCCGGTTATGGAAAATCTGGCCCGCAAGCATGAGGCAACGGTCTGTTTTACGGTTCTTGATCGGAACGAGGTCTTTTTTCTGGATATGGTTGATTCCTTTGAACAGATAAAGACAACCGACATGGTTGGCCGTCGTTTTCCGTTTTTTACCAATGCT
>CAZOTC010000306.1:0-3263 GCA_964582605.1 uncultured Geobacter sp.
GCCTTCTTCACCATGAACGGCTACATCAGCCTGACCTTTCTGGCTGCCACGGCAGCGGATGTCTTTCTGGGGAGATAGAGCACATGCGTATCCTGCTTGCTATAACCGGAGCATCGGGCAGTATCTACGGTCTGCGTCTGCTGGAAGAGCTGCTGCGGGGCGGTCAGCAGGTGACCCTGGTGCCCAGCGAGAGTGGGCTGGAGGTCTGCCGCTACGAGACAGGTGTCGCGTTAAACGATGCTGATGCGTTGAAACAGCACTGGGGCTTGCCTGATGCCGGCCTGACAGTTCGTCGTGTGACTGACCTCTGGGCGCCTGAGGCCAGCGGTTCTGCCGCGCCTGAGGCCATGGTGATCGCTCCCTGCAGCATGGGTACGGTGGGCCGGATCGCGGCCGGCATCTCCGGCAACCTGATCGAGCGGGCTGCAGATGTGATGCTGAAGGAGCATCGTCCTCTGCTGCTGCTGCCACGGGAGACGCCGTTTTCAACCATCCATCTGGAAAACCTGCTCAAGCTGTCGCAGTGTGGTGCGCGGATCATCCCGGCTATGCCCGGCTTCTACCACAAACCGGAATCTGTGGCCGATCTGGTCGATTTTGTCGTGGGAAAGCTGCTGAATCAGCTCGGGCTGGAACATCAGCTGTTTAAGCGTTGGGGGGAACCGTAGGGACACGGCGCGCCGTGCCCCTACGGCAATTTAATTTTTCTTTGCCACTTCTTCAGATACTGCCGCACCTAACATCTTGCACTGTTCCAATACCTCCGCTGTCGGGGTGAACATGGTGCGAACCGGATCGGCCACCAGCTTGAGCCCCATCCCCTTCAGCCGTTCTTCCGTCATCTTGCAGGCCTCGCCGCTCCAGCCATAGCTGCCGAAGACCGCTGCAATCGTGGTTTTAAGCTTAACACTGCTCAAGGCTGCCAGGACATGCCACATGGGGGGCGGGACATCACGGGCAATGGTGGGCACACCAAAGACCAGGGCGTCGGCCTCCTCCATCAGGGTGCGGATCTCATCATCGGCCATGCCGACGATATGATGGCAGGCCACCTCAATCCCATCCCGCTGCGCCCCTTCAACAAAGGCGCGGGCCATTTTCTCCGTGTTGCCGTGGGGGGAGAGGTAGAGCAGCACCACTTTTTTACCGAACGAGGTGGGCTTGCTCCAGTTTTCAAACTGCTGGATCACCCGCCAGGGATCGCGGCGGATGATCGGGCCATGGCTGGGCAGAATCATATCGATCACATCATGACGGATCTTTTCGATGGCAGACAGGACCTTGTCTTTGAAAGGACGGAAGATGCAGTCAAAGTAGAACTGGCGAGCCGAGCTGAAGTCTTCGGTCTCATCGTTGAAGATATGTTTGGTGTCACAGTAGTGGGCGCCAAAGGCATCGCAGGTGAACAGCAGGTTTTCCTGTTCCAGCCGTGTAAACATGGTGTCAGGCCAGTGCAGGAAGGGCGCCATGATGAAACGCAGGGTTCGTCCCCCCAGTTCGATGGTCTCGCCATCCTTGACCACCTGTGAAGGGAACGGTCGATGGATCATGTTGCCGATAAAGTTCTTTCCGGCCTGGGTGGATATCACGGTCGCATTGGGGCACTGCTCCAGCAGATAGGCCAGGGAGCCGGTATGATCAGGCTCGGTGTGGTTGACGATGATGTAATCGACCCGGGCAGGATCAACCAGCGACTTGATCTTGTCCATGAACTGGTCGGTGAATTTCGCCTTGACCGTGTCAATAATCGCAATTTTATCGGTTCCCTTGACCAGATAGCTGTTGTAGGTGGTGCCGTGCTCGGTTGGGAACAGGTCGTCAAAGACGCGCAGTTCCGGATGCATGGCGCCGATCCAGTGAACGTCCGGTTTGATCTCAATGATGCCACTCATGCAGTAATCTCCTTGGTGCAATGCACAAATTTAAGGCAGCTGTGGTTCGAAAGATGCGAAGTATAGCAAATCACTGTACTGTATACAAGGCGGATTTGGGTGGTTGTCGGCAGTTTGCCGCTCTGTTACAGTGTGTTCAGCTGATTGTTATGCAGCGACCGTGCCGTAAGAGGAGTATTTGATGCGACAGAAGACGGTGTTCAGTTGCAGCCAGTGCGGCTGCCAGTCACCCAAGTGGCTGGGCAAGTGTCCCGACTGCGGGGCATGGAACAGTATGACAGAGGAACAGCAGGTAAGCGGATCATCTGCACGCAGCGGCAGGGGCCTGCCTGGAAAGTCTGTTGCATTACCGATCGGTGAAGTGCCGCCCCAGGCAGAAGTGCGTCTTGGCTGCGGTATTGGCGAGCTTGACCGGGTGCTGGGGGGCGGACTTGTGCCGGGCTCACTGGTGCTGATCGGCGGAGATCCCGGTATCGGTAAATCGACTCTGCTGTTGCAGGCGATGCATCATCTTGCTGCAGAAGGTTCCGTGTTGTATGTCTCAGGCGAGGAGTCTGCAGCCCAGACCCGGCTGCGGGGTGAGCGGTTGGGGGTCAGCGGCCGTCAGTTACTGGTGCTGCCTGAGAACAGCCTGGAGGAGATCGTGGTCCAGGTGGAGAAACTCAAGCCACGTGCGGTGGTAGTTGACTCTATTCAGACCGTCTGGACCAAGGTGTTGGAATCTGCACCCGGTTCGGTCAGTCAGGTGCGGGAGTCGGCCGGCAGGCTGATGCTGCTGGCCAAGGGCAGCGGCGTGCCGATCTTTATTGTCGGCCATGTCACTAAAGACGGCGCCATTGCCGGGCCTCGGGTGCTTGAGCATATGGTGGATACGGTGCTCTATTTTGAAGGGGACCGCGGCCATCCCTACCGGATTCTGCGGGCGGTCAAGAATCGCTTTGGTTCCACCAATGAAATCGGTGTGTTTGAGATGAAATCAGGCGGGTTGGCAGAGGTTGCCAATCCGTCGGAGTTATTCCTGTCGGAACGGCCTTTGGATGCGCCGGGTTCAGTGGTGACGGCTTCACTGGAAGGAAGCCGTACCCTGCTGGTGGAGATCCAGGCCCTGGTGACTCCCAGTGTATACGGCACACCGCGCAGAACAACCATCGGAGTTGATAGTAACCGTTTGGCGCTTCTTGTGGCGGTTCTTGAAAAGAAAGCGGGCCTGCATCTTGGCGGACAGGACATCTTCCTGAATGTGGCCGGTGGGGCGCGCCTGACAGAGCCGGCCGCTGATCTGGCCATGCTGCTGGCTGTGGCGTCCAGTCATCTTGACCGTCCGGTTTCGCCCCATGCGGTTGTATTCGGTGAGGTCGGGCTTGCCGGGGA
>CAZOTC010000307.1:0-3193 GCA_964582605.1 uncultured Geobacter sp.
GCTGATCCGCAGCAAGGGCCTTTTGGTCATGCTCACGGAAGAAATCGGCCAACTCCCTGTCAACAAAATCGTAGTCTGTCTTGCCGATGATCTGCGCTTCCTGCGCGCCGAAAAACTGCTCAAAACGTGAATTGCAGGCAAGGTAGACCCCATCGGGATCTTTCAGCCAGATCAGATCAGGAATAGTATGCAGCAGGACTTTCAAGGTGAGTTGAGCGGTATGCAGTTCAGCGAGCAGGCGACGGATCAGGAAAAACAGCAAGAGGGATGTGATCGTAATAAAGAACCAGCCCTTAAGCATGGCGATGCGGGTTATAAGTTGCGGATCAGAGACCAGCAGCAACAGAAGCTTGTCCGAGAAGAAGATCCAGAGCACTCCGAAGGCGGCATAGTATGCCACAATCTTCACGGCCCCGTTTGCTCCGTCAGGCCGTGTTGAAGACAATAATCTGAGCTGCTGCGGTACCGACATTGCAAGGCCTTCCTCGGGACATTTTGAAAGAGGTCCACGCCTTTTAGTCGCTCTATTTTGAAGAGTAACTTGCTTGAAACGCGCTTCGACTCCGCTCAGCGCACAAACTGTTCCCTGAGCGGAGTCGAAGGGAACTTACTCAGAAGAGGCTCAGTTTGCCCACGTTTGATCATGGTCGTTACGGACCTGCTGTCTGTGGATCCCAGGTTTTCAGCAGTTCCTGAAAGGCGGTTCCGGTCAAGGGACGGCTGAACAGGAATCCCTGTATGGTCTCACATTGTTTCGCTCTCAGATACTGAAGCTGTTCAACAGTCTCAACCCCTTCAGCAACCAGTTCCAGGTTGAGCCCTTCAGCCATGGCGATAATGGTATTGACCACAGCGGCGTCGTTGGGGGTATTCAGCATCCGTTGCACAAAGGTGCGATCAATCTTCAGTTCACGGAGCGGCAACCGTCCCAGGTATTCAAGCGAAGAAAAACCGGTGCCAAAGTCATCCAGCGAAATGACGGTGCCGGTATCATGCAGTGCGGCCAGCTTCAGCATGGTTTTCTCACTGTCCTGCATCAGCATGCTTTCGGTCAGCTCAAGACAGAGCATGCCCGGCGCAAGCCCTGTCTCTTTAAGGGTTTGCCTGACGGTCTGCTCCAGGTCGCTGCGCATAAACTGGGAGACGGATATGTTGACAGAGATCCGCAGATTACCGAAGCCTTGCTGCTGCCACTGAACGCACTGGTGACAGGCCTCCCGCAAGACCCAGGCGCCAACCTCAACCACAAGCCCGCTTTCTTCAAGCAGCGGGATGAATTCTGCCGGAGAAATGGATGCTTCGCCTTCAGGAGCCCAGCGCAGGAGCGCCTCGACACCGGCGATACAGCCGCTGCGCAGATTTATCTGGGGCTGATAGTGCAGACTGAACTCGTTTCGTTCAAGGGCACGGTGCAGGCCGGTTTCCAACCGCAGCCGCTGCTGGACTGCCCGGTTCAACTCGGGTGTATAGCCGACGACACAGTTTTTACCGTTTTTCTTGGCCTGATACATGGCGATTTCAGCGTTTTTAAGCAAACCGAGAAAACCGCCGGAGCCGGGTGAACAGGAGGCGACCCCCAGACTGGCCTTGGCATACAGCTCGGTACTGCGCACCGTAAACACCTCGTTCATGGCCCGATGGATCCGGTCGGCAACAGCCTGCACAGCTGTCAGATTCGGTCGATCCTTTGGCAGTACCAGAAATTTGTCCCCCACAAAACGGGAGACAAGGCCGTCCTCCCCCAGGAGCCGCTTCAGACGCTCTGCGATCTCTTGCAACAGCAGATCGCCAAAGTCATGACCAAAGGTGTCGTTGATGAACTTGAGGTTGTCGATATCCAGCAGGATGATGCTGTCCCTGCATGCATCTGAAGCCCTGCAGTGCTCGCAGCGTTGCTCAAAATACCATTGACAGTAATTGCGGTTGGGGAGACCGGTCAGCTCATCAAAATTGGCCTGTCGGTAAAGTCGTTCTTCATAGCGCTTGCGTTCCTCAAGTTCAGCCTGCAGCTGTCGGTTTGCCTGGGCAAGGTCGGCAGTACGTTGCTGTACCAGGTCCTCCAGATAGTCGTGATATTTCTTCAGCTCAAGGTGGTTCTGCACCCGTGCCTTGACCAGCGACTGATTGATCGGCTTGTAGATATAGTCCACGGCTCCCAGCTCAAGACCGCGGCGTTCGTCCTTTTCATCGGACATGGCAGTGATAAATATGACCGGAATATGGGCCGTAGCAGGATTGTTTTTGAGACGCCGGCAGACCTCGTAGCCGTCCATGCCGGGCATCATGATATCAAGCAGAATGATATCAGGCGCCGCTTCAGACTGTTGCGCCATCTGCAGTGCCGTCTCGCCGTTGGTGGCCACAATCACGGCAAACTGATCACTGAGACAGTTCAGCAGCAGATGGATGTTGTCGGCTGTATCATCAACAACCAGTACTCGCAGCCTGTCAGTTAGCGGCATGCATCCTCCACAGACGTTTCATGATCAAACGGCAAACCCGACTGAGCGTACCAGCTCCAGCAGATTGCCCTGTTCCACCGGTTTCATCAGATAGGCATCACACAGTGAATGGTATGAGGACATAATACTCTTCATGTCGTCCAACGCCGTAACCATGATGATCTTGCAGCGTTGCTTGCGTTTGATTCCAAGGACCCGTTCTTCCAGATCCCTGATCTGTTTCAGGGCTTCCTGCCCATCCATGACCGGCATCATGATATCCAGACAGATCAGGTCATAGGGCGCCCCGGAGGAATGGGCCGCCTCAAAGGCGCTCAGCGCTTCTGCCCCGTTTGTTGCGGCATCGCATTTGCCGTAATTTTCCAGACAGGCCAGCATAAGCTTGCGGCAAAAAAAGTCATCTTCAGCAATCAGTATTTTCATCTTCCCCCTCCGAATTGAACCGGGTCATACCTACTCAGCGGATTACCAGCGGCAAGACAATTTTGAAGACACTTCCTTGACCTGTCGAGGTCGACTCAGCCCAGATCGTGCCGCCGTGCAGTTCTGCCAGACGTTTCGAGAGGGAGAGACCCAGGCCGGTGCCTTCATATTTACGGGTAGTGGTATCGTCCGCCTGTACAAACGGTTCAAATATCCTCAGCAGGTCGGCCTCGTTGATCCCGATGCCGGTATCGCTGACCGCTATCAGCAGGTAGGGGCCATCCCCCAGAGTGCGGCATGCACCAAAC
>CAZOTC010000308.1:0-3191 GCA_964582605.1 uncultured Geobacter sp.
CCCTTGCAGTCCTACCAACGGTGGCAGCACCGTAATGAACAACCAGGCATAGACGCTATAAAACAGCACCTGAAAGATACTGTTGAAGGCCACCAGACCGGCGGCATATTCCGTGTTCCCTTTGGCCAGTTCATTCCAGACAATCACCATGGCGATGCAGCGGGCCAGACCGATCATGATCAGCCCCACCAGGTATTCCGGCTTGTCCGGCAGCAGCAGGGCTGCCAGTACAAACATCAGCACCGGACCGATCAGCCAGTTCTGCAGCAGCGAGATCCCCAGAATTTTCTTATTCCGGAACACCTCCGGCATCTCCTCATACTTCACCTTGGCAAAGGGCGGGTACATCATCACGATCAGACCGATGGCGATCGGGATATTGGTGGTGCCGACCTGGAAGGAGTTAACGAAAGACTCGGTACCGGGAATGAAATAGCCCAGACCCACCCCCAGGGCCATGGCGGCAAAGATCCAGAGCGTCAGCCAGCGGTCAAGAAAGGAAAGTCGTGATGTAATCTGTTCAGACATAGCGTAAACCTCCCGGTACAAAAAAATATCTTCACAAGTATCATTTCCATCGTCTATTATCCGCTTAAGCGGATGCATATATGACAAAAAATATATAGCGAAACTCAGATACAGTTCTTTTCAGCGCGGTACGCCTGCAAACGCTGGCGATCCTGTTCTACATCGGGAAGCGTGGCACAGATAGTACGCACCAGCTCCAGCAGATCTGACGGCTGCCTGCCCAAGCAGTCTGCCAGAGAGTAGTACATCCAGACACCACCACGCCGGTCCTGCAGCCAACCGGCATTTTTCAGATAGGACACATGCCGGGAGACTGTTGACTGTGGCAGATCCAGTGCCGCCATCAGGTCACAGATGCAGAGTTCACCTTGCTCCTGCAGCAACAACAGAATGCGGAGCCTGGTTTCTTCCGAAAGTGATTTAAAGAGATACGCAACCTGTTTCATACCAAAACAACTATCCGCATAAGCGGATGAGGTCAAGCAGAAAATAATGACTGTACCCGCCCCACAACGACCCGGCATAGCAGGCAGCCTGTTTGCAGCAGCACTGGCGCTGTGTACTTCCCTGCTGCTTATACTGTCAGCAGCTGAAGCGGCGGAGAAACCACTGATCCGCTTCGGCGTCATCCCCCGCTATAACCCGCTGGTCATGTACAAACGCTACCAGCCGATCATGGATTACCTGACCGCCGAAACCCCTTACCGCTTTGAGTTGAAGATCAGCCGGGATTACCCCGAGGCGGTCCGGTTTCTGCAACAGGGAGTAACCCAAATCAGCTCACTGGGAGATGTAACCTTTGCCGAAGCCAATCTGCGCTATCAGGCTATTCCTATCTTGAAACCACTTAACAGCGATGGCAACCCGTTCTACCGCAGTGCCATAATCGTAAAGAACGACTCACCTATCACTACCATCAAAGGCCTAAAAGGCAAGACCATGGCGTTCGGCTCACTGCATTCCACCTCTGGCAACCTGATTCCCCGTTACCTGCTCTGGGACAACAAGGTGCGGATGCAGGACCTGAAATCCTTCACCAACCTGCAGCACCATGATGCTGTGGCCAAGGCAATTTTGAAAGGACAGTTTGATGCCGGGGCGGTCAAGGATGTGGTGGCTGAGAAATATAAACCACACGGCCTGCGGATCCTGGCCTGGTCCAATCCGATTCCGGCCGTACCGCTGGTGGTCAGGAGAAATACTCCGCCGGAGGTGATACAGGCCATTACCCTCGCTCTGCTCAAACTTGATCGCACCAATCCCCGCCACAGGGAGATGATGAAAACCTGGGACGATGAGTTCTGCAATGGTTTTGCAAAAGCTCATCAGCAGGATTATGCCGACATATTCCGCATGATCAGCGCCATTCCTACCGGCTGCGGCATCGGGTGCCACAAAAAATGACCCCTCGCCGCTTTATCAGTATCAAGACCCAGTTTGTACTGATTGCCATGCTGCTGGTGGCATTGTCGTCTGCACTCTGGGGGGCCTTTGCCTGGAAGACCGAACGGGATCTGCTGTACAGAAATCTGGAAAGTGAAGGCCGCCAGATGCTGACCTCCCTTTCTTCGCCGATCATCAATGCCCTGCTGTACGAAGAGATGGGGGTGATTGAGGAAGGTGGTCTGCTGGATAATTTCATTGAAGAGATCATGAAAAACAGCTCTCTCATGGTGATCTCTGCCTTTGTAACTGATCAGAACGGCAAAGTTCTGGCCCACAACCAGTATACCGAGTACGGCAAACAGTACAATGATCTCCTGACCCGTGCTGCTATCACGGAAGGGCGCTATCAGGCATCACTGCAGAAACAGCCGGGGCAGTCAGAAACCATGCTTAATATGGCCATGCCGTTGCATATCTACCAGAAGAGCTGGGGGGCCCTGCGGGTAGTGGTTTCCACCGCCCCGCTTGAGGCACAGCTCCAGGCGCTGACCAAACGTATCGCAGCCACCTCGATGGCTTTTTTTCTGCTGGGAATGGCTGCTTCATACCTGATTGGACGTAGTATGGCCCGTCCTCTGCAGCGGCTGTCCGAAATAATGACCTCAGTTTCCACCGACAACCTGCTGGTTGAACTCCCGCCTGACCGCCCCGATGAAATCGGCAGACTGCAGGAAAGCTTCCGTACCATGCTCGAACGTCTGCGGCAGAGTGAAGCTGAACGGAAACGTGCATTAACACAACTGGTTCAGAGTGAAAAACTGGCCTCATTGGGCAAGATCGTGGCCGGTGTGGCCCACGAAGTAAACAACCCGCTGGGAGCCATCAATGCCTCCATCTACAACCTTGAGCAGAAAAGCGGCAACCATCTGCGGAACATGGAAATAATCAAACAGGGCGTTGAACGGATTGAGCGGATCGTGCGGCAACTAAGTGACTTCAGCCGTACCGCCTCACTGGAATTACAACCCCTTGCCAGCGACAGCTTCTTTAACGAATGCGCCGAATTCAGCCGTGTGGCGCTTAAACGCTTTGATGTTCAGCTTGCTACAGAAGACCGCTGCACACCACCGATTAAACTGCAGCTGGACAAAGGCAAAATTCAGCAGGTACTGCTTAATCTGTTGTTTAATGCAGCCCAGGCATCGCCTCCCAGAGCGAAAATCCACTTATCGGCACAACACACCCACGACTACTACCAACTTGAGGTTGCGGACCAG
>CAZOTC010000309.1:0-3188 GCA_964582605.1 uncultured Geobacter sp.
TTGTTTGCCGGGGTAAACGGAGTACCAAGGGTTTCTTCCCACAGCAGGGTTGTGCCAGCCAAAACCTGATACCCTCTGATGGTGGCGCTTGCGGTCAGTGCGCCGGTAAAGGTCCAGGTCTGGGCGCCCCAGGCTGCTTCAGGAATCCCGCCATTAAGCGCAACAGTTGCGTTGTTTGAAAGCGACTTGTCAACATACCCACCGCCTGTTGCAACCGTATGGGTTGCGTTGGTATCTCCGTCAGCCGGTACATTGCTGTCCGTAAACAGCTGCAGGTTAAAGGTGGTTGTCTTTGCGGTTGCACCGAAAAGCACATTAAGAAGGTTCTGCCCGCCTACATCAGTTAGTTTGATTGCCATTGTCCTGCTCCTTTTTTATGTAGATTACCTGAATCCGCAGTTAATGCGGACAAACTTTACACGAAAAAACCTTTACACCGCAAGCTGATTCCGTTCCCATGCCAGTTTCTTCTTATCCGGCTTGTACTGCCGTGACTTACGCAACGTATCAGCCGTAATAAACGGCACCAGACCGGCTGCATCAGATTTACGCAACGCACCGTTAAACTTCATGGCAGCTGCCCCCGCCTGATGTACCTCCTGTGTAGTCCGGGCCTTGCGGTACTCTGCCAGTACATCATCCCGCTTGTCCTTCCAGAAGGCATGCAGTGCCCGCTCATGACCTTTAAGCTCTGTCCGCTCACTGACACCCATCGGGTTAAAGCCCAGCGCCTTACGGGCAACATCAGCAACCCCGTATTTCATCTGGTGCCCGGTTTCATCAAAGACCGGTTTCCCGGCAAGGGTGGTTGCACCCTGGCTGTACTGCCGTGCCGCCCGCATCGGGTTGGCCACAAACTCCGGCATCAGGCTCTCAATAGCCCGGTAGTAATCACCGGATTGCAGTGCCCCGGCAGCCATACCCGGTTTTTTAAACATGCCGCTCCATACACCTCCCACCCGATCACCGAATGACTTGTCAGGATCTGACACAAACGGTACGTTCACTGCCAGGGCACGGGACATATCAACACCGGCCACAGATGGCAGGCCGTGATTGATAAAGCCCTCCAGCAGTTCACCGGGGGCCCCGTACTTACCCACGTTCTGCTTGATGAACTTCTTGAACTTCATTTTGTAAGAAACGCCAAACCACTTCTCAATCCACTTATCCATATCATCAGCGCCGGGCAGGGCAAATACACCGCCCAGCAGCGCGATAGCACCAAAACTGCGGGCAATCGCTTCAAACTCACCATTGCGGCCACGCTTGGCAAGCCACAACAGATAGTTATGGACGTACCCCTGAAACAGGTACGCGGTCTTGCCAACCGGCCCCAGCATCCGCACCAGCTCCGGCAGGTTCTCGTTACCCATTACATAATGCGTGCTGTTTACAAACTCTTCCGCTTTATCAAAGGCGGCCTGATCAAATTCGTTTGCCTTGGTGGTCTTAAACACCCGGTAGGCTGCCAGCATGGCCGGTTCACGGTTTACATGCTGCTCTACCCAGCTGAACGGAGTCATAGCCTTTTCGGTAAACTTCTTCCACTTGCTGCCAAAGCCCTGCTCATTCAGGCCGGACATACTGCGGATAGTCTGGGCATGCAGCGTACCCTGACGGATAGCCTTGTCCAATACCTGCAGCTCCTCAGCGGTCATGTTCTTTTTGGTCAGCACATCCTTTTGCGCCTTGACCAGCAGCAGGGCAGCCTCGCCTTTCTTGCCCCCCTGCTTCATCAGCCGGGCAAGCTCTGCCTGTCCTACGGTATAGTTCTGGAAAGCGTTGATAACAGCAGACGAAACCTTGAAGCCCAGGTACCAGACCGCCCCTACACTGCGGGCAGTAGCAGCAACCTCATCCATATAGGTGCTGTTCTTCATGCTGTCCTTGTAGTAGCTATGAATCCACACCTTATCATCCGGGTTTGATTGCGAGAAGGTGTCAGCCTCCCGCGTTACCTCTACGGCATACTGCATTTTTGACAGCCAGCCGGACATGCCTGATATAAACTCTTTCAATACGGTCTGGTAATCTGCGTCCTGATACCCTTCAATCAGATGCTTTTCACGGGCAATACCATGACGGCTGAAGCCCTGGGCCATGATCTCTTTACTCAGCTCCTCCATGATGGAGCGCTTCATAGCAGCAACATCAACATCCTTTGTCTTGAAGATCCCGGCCTTTTCAAAGGCGTTATTCACCAGCGCTTCAAGCGCCAGCTCCTTACCTTTATCAGCCAGCAGCTCCCCAGGGGTTGCGGTATTGCGGCCATATTCAACCTGATACTCGGCATCAGGATCATGGTTGTCCTTCAGGTGCCCGGCCAGATCTCCCTTGATCTTGTCAACCAGCTTCTGAGCGCCGAACTCGGTAATGGTTGGCTGCATAAACACCTTGGTACGGGTAGGGTTGCCGTCCTCATCTTCACCCTGCACATACACCGACACATGCCAGTCACCATCTTTGCGCACCCGTGGAGCATACCCCTTTACCTGCCCCCACTCGTTACGGATCTTGTCAATCTCGCCGCTGTATTCAGTGATATGACGGAAGGCCATACGGACCAGACCCGGCTCACTGGTGCTGTTCAGCTGCTTGATAAACTTCAGATAGGCGTCAATCACCACCAGCGGCACATGCTGCTTTGTGGGGTTGTTGATACTTTCAAGCTCTGCCCGACTCAGCTTCTTCATGGACATCAGCAGCTTGCTTAAAATCTTATCCTCTTTTTCATCCAGACCAACTGCCAGCTTATCCCGGTAATCCAGCAGCCCCTTCAGCTCATCAAACCAGCTTTCATTTTTGTAGGGCAATAGTGATATTTCCTTCAGCTTTTCAAACCGCACCCGGTTGGTTTCCTGCACAATGGCATGAAACGCCTGATAGGCAGCAATCACCTTGTCTGAATAGCCCATAGCCTTCAGCTCTTTGTCAGCATACTGGACTTCCTGAATATCCCCCTTCTTGATCAGGGCATTCCAGGCCTTCACCTCTTCCGGTGTCGCATCCTTCAGAATGTTATCAAGCCCCTCGGTACCGCTGTACCCGGCGTTAGGGTTGGCAGCCATCAGGCCATGAATCAACTCATTACGCACATGGGAGCGCTGCAGATTCAGACTCACAATAGCCCGGCGCACAACAGACCCTTCAGACCCAAACCACGGATTACTGAGAATCTTGCCCAG
>CAZOTC010000310.1:0-3186 GCA_964582605.1 uncultured Geobacter sp.
GGGCTGCCGGTATAGAATGTACGGATGATGTGGCTCCCTACTGTCTTAAAGAACCGATTGCTCCGGTGGAGGCCGCCAAACGGGAAGGTGTAAAGATTGATTTCAGAAGGATTGTTGCGGACTACCAGCGTCTGGCTGCACAGCATGAGTTTGTGATTGTGGAAGGGGCCGGAGGGCTGATGGTGCCGCTCAACGGGGGACTGCTGATAGCGGATTTGGTCAAACAGCTTGATCTGCCGCTGCTGGTGGTTGCCCGCCCTGATCTTGGAACCATCAACCATAGCGTGCTGACCTGTTTTGCTGCAGGCCAGATGGATATTGAGGTCAAAGGAGTCATCGTCAATCGTTTCCCAGCCAACCCCGGCCTTGCCGAAAAAGGGGCGCCACATCAGATAGGTTCGCTTTGCGGGGCGCCAATACTGGGAATATGGGATGACCTGCCCGGTTCTGAAGAGGAGGTTGTGGAGCGATTGGCTCAGCAGTTTAATGCAGACCCCAAGAGCGACATCATCCTGCGAGTTCTGGGAGGCGTTGAAGATGTGGGCTGTTCAGGTATGGTATCTCCGGAGGGGTGTACTGCCGGATGTTCGGGCGGTTGTGGCGGATAACCGGGTAAGGCTCAACATAACTAAATAACTATACGCCGATAAAAAAATAAATAACAGACTGTTTTATTTTTTGAGAAGGGGTATCTTGAAATCAAGGTAGCGCTACCTGAAAACAGTAACAGAAGGAGAATCAGGAGAAGGTTAGGTAGAACTTTTGCTGAGTATCTAAATGTCAGGAAGTATGGAGGTATCAGTATGGAGGATAGTCCGCCTGGCAGGTAACGTAACATACCACATAACAGCAGGCTGTTTAGAAGCCTGACCACCATGAAATATGGTGATGATGTAGATGCAAAACACGAGGTCCGCCCGTACGGCGGACCTCTTCTTGTCTGGTGGAATCAGCAGCTTCTCGGCGGTGCAGGCTTCCAGGTTGTGCGCAGCCTGCAGAGCTCCCGACCGTCTGCGGCTGAATCAATACGATGAATCAGTATGCACGGATCTTCGTTGGCTTGAATGCAGCAACTGCGTATAGTGTCGCCGTAGAGGGCTTCGGAACGGAATCCCAGTTCAATCAGGACCGGAACAGAGCTGGTGATCAGTCTTTCGGGTATGGCTTCCAGTGCCCAGCCGGCATAGACCGTATTGTTGACGTGGTTGTTCATGTCAAGGTCTGCCCGCAGCACAGGTAACTGCAATGCGTTTTGGCACGGCTCTTCAATCAGGGGCAGGGTGGCAAACGGATCATTCAGGGCACGTAGATGATGCAGCGGATAGTCCGGCAGATGTTCATCAATCTTGACCGGACGGCGGGTTTTCAGGTTTAATGCTGCCCATGAGCTGGTTGCCTGTCCAATCGCCTGTCCCAGATGGTCAGTCAGCATAAAATCCCGTATTGAAAAGCGTCCTTCACGGGTAACCGGCCAGGTCTGAACCGTAACCTGTTCAGTGCCGACAATTGGGCGCTGTAGCGCAAGTGTCAGGCGTGACATGACCCAGGTTAAACCGAGTTTCTTCAGATGCTTAAGGCCTACCCCCAGTTTCAGGGCATGTTCTGCGCCTGCTTCCTGCAGCCAGGCAAGGATTACCGTCATCCGTACCCGGTTGTAAGGGTCCAGCTCGTGATAACGGGACGTGAACGTCTGTTGCAAGTGGTGACTCATAGCTTGTTTCCTCTGCTTACTGGATAGCACAGGAAACGGTCTGATTGCAAATGGACCTGTGTACACGATACCATCCAGGGCGGGCGTTAGTTCAGCCTGACTGACCGTCCGCGCTTTGCCTCCTTGTTTGATCCTCTGCTGACGCAGCTTATGCCCAGAAGGCATCCGCTTTAAAGCGACTCACCTGAAACAGCCACGATGTTCATCCGCTTCACCGTACGTTGCCGGCCAAAATTCCTGCACCATTGGGCAGGTCAAGCGGCAGTCTTCTTATGTCAGTAAGACCGGCAGCGGTCATCATGGTCACAAGCTCTGTTTCCGAGTAGGATTGGCCTGATGGGGTTCCTATCAGCATATTCAAGGAAAAGAGTGCAGGGAAAAGAGGGGCTGTCCTGGTGTCTTCCAGAATAAAATCCTGAATCAGCAGTAGTCCGCCACTACGCAATGCCTGAACTGCTTTGACTACGATGTCTGCGCAACTCTGTGGGCTTTCGCTGTGTAGAAGGTGCGAGATCCAGACGACATCGTAAGCTGTGCCAAGCTCGTCACCAACAACATCTCCTGCAACAAAGGAAATCCGATCTGAAAGGCCAAAACGGCTTACGGTCTGCTCGGCAAACGGACGTGTCGTGGGAAGATCATAGACAACTGCTGACAGATCGGGGTTCTGCATGCAGAAATGAATGGCATAAGTCCCTGGACCTCCAGCCAGATCGAGCAATCTGCGTTTGCCGTCAAGATTGATTTTTTCTGCTACACACGGAGCAAGTAGCGATGCCAGGTTAAACATCCCCATCAGGAAGCTTTCCCGCTCCTTGTCAGCAGCGTCGTGGGACAGACGCTTTCTCACCGGACCGCCGGTTTTGATCGCTTCGTCGAGACGGCTCCAGCCTTTGACCAGATAATGATGGTGCATGATGATATGCCCCATGTAGCTGTCTGATTGTCTGGAGAGATACGTTGAACTGAACGCTGTAGCACGGAAGAACTCCCCGTCCTTCTGGAGCAGTTCCAGTGCTGTAAGTGCGTGCAGCAGCATCTCCAATCCACGCTCGTCAACAGCTAGTGAATGAGCCAGTTCCCGTGCAGACAGGGGCGTATCAGTCAGAGGAGTGAAGACATCCAGCTTGACACCGGCATGCAGGGTACAGGTATTCCAGTAGTTTCCGGAAAGTTGCAGCAGATCTGGCAAATTCATGGCTTCCTCGATTTTTTGAGTAATGAGCACAGGCGAACGGAAGAGATCGGACACTAAAACTTTATTCTGACTCCCAGGATACCGACGCTGCCATCGTGCACCGGTGTCACGTGTGCTGTCAATAATGCTGTCGTGGAATCTCTAACAGAACAGATGACATTAATCGTTCTGGATGCCCTGCAGAATTTTTCACATAGCTTCTTTGCCTGTTACCACTTCATATGGTACAAACATTCGCATACAAATCTGAAGCGATTAATGAAGCGATTACATGACC
>CAZOTC010000311.1:0-3180 GCA_964582605.1 uncultured Geobacter sp.
TCATATTTTTTCCGGACGGAAAAGTCGGAGATAAAGTCATAGGAAAGTATCTGAAACACCTCTTAATCGACAAGGGTTTATTCGCTGAAATTGGTCTGGAGTCTCCTGCCGTCCCTGGTCAACAGCGTCAAATCATAACTGCGATGGTCTGTTGATGCTATCATGTCATGCTGCTGAGAAAGGATGTTCTGATTGGTTTCATCGGCGAAATCAACAGTCGGTCTGCCCAGAATCTCCTCAGGCTCGTAGCCGAGCATCGTGCAGAGTGCACGGTTCACCTTGACTGTTCTCCGGGAGACAGGATCAATGGCCCAGAACCCCTCGCTGGTAGTCTCTATCAGCGATCGGAACTGCTGTTCGCTGCGGCGCAGCTCTTCTGCCGTGCGGTGTCGCTCGGTAATATCCCGCAGGATGCCGATCGCCGTCAGTCTGCCGTTCAGTTCAACCGTAGAGAGGGTCAGTTCAAGGGGGAACTCACTGCCGTCCTTCCGTTGACCGAACAGCTCAACCCGTCTGCCGATTGCCGGTCCCTGTTGAGAGATCTGCCACTCCTGCATACCCTCGCAGGCCATCTGCCAATAACGCCGGGGGGCAAGCAGCTGGTGCAGATCTTCGCCGATCACCTCTTCCTGGGTATAACCGAAGATGGTCTCTGCGGCCGGGTTCCAGTAACTGATACAGCCGCGGTGGTTCATCATGATGATCGCGTCACCGGCCACCTTCGAAATGGTGCTGAAGCGCTTTTCACTCTCCTGCAGGGCGTCGGTCAGCAGTTTGCGGTTGGTAAAATCGTGCCAGGCGGTCAGGTATTGTTTTTCTCCGTCCAGCATGATGATCACCGACGAGACCGAGAGTGTCCTGACCGCACCGCTTTTGGTAACAATGCCGGTTTCCACGTTGCGGTTCTCACCAAACTTTTCCAGCAGTGCCAACTCTTCAAGCACTTCACGCTGGGCTGACGGATCAGGGTAGAGCAGCCGCAGGAATGATCCGGTGCAGTTGGCCTCCTCCATGCTGTAGCCGGTAATCTGCACCATCTGCTGGTTGTAGATACTGAAGCGGCCATGTTTGTCACTCAGAGTGATGCCGTCGCCGATGGTCTCGATCACCAGCTGCAGCTTGCGTGATATCTGCGATAGTTCCTGCGTCTGCTGCTCCAGGGCCTCTTCCACCCTGATCCGTTGTTCAATGGCACGGGCCTGCTGAAAGTTGCGCAGCGCCTGGGTGGACAGCTGATGAGCAATCTGGGCCACAAAACTGCAAACGGCCTCAAAGTGTTGCCTGTTCATCTTAGGTACCTGGGCCAGAGCAAGACGGTACTCTTCGCGGTCCACGCCGATTTCAGCAGCATAGTCCAGCATCGCCTCCATGTCGGACGTTTCATCCAGCACCTGTCCAACAACCCAGTTGGCAATACGGCGATCACCCACAAAGATACTGGTACCGCCGTCCAGCAGACCGGCACTGTGGCAGTGAGAGATAAAGCTCTCTCCCGGTTTGACCGCCCCCATGTTGATGTTGGAGCCCTTGCAGCGGGCATGGCCCACCGTGCTGGTTCGGATCAGTTCACTGCAGAGACGGCAGAAATTGCTGGGGCGGGTAATCGGGGTGCCGTCAGGTGTGGTGATGATACTGGAGACTCCCAGACTGGCGGTCATCAGGTCCTGCAGCTTCTGAATTTCACCACAGTCAAACAGATCAAAAAACTGCAGATTGCCCCCTTCGGATTCCGGGCGGGTCAGCAATTCCAGACGTTGCTCCAGCTTCAGGTTAAGTTCCTGTGCACGGGCCTCGGCCTTCTTACGGTCGGTGATGTCGTCTACCACCCCGACAAAATAGCGGGGAGAACCGTCCCGGTTATGGACCAGCGAGGCATGCAGGTTGACCCAGATCACTTCACGGTCCTTGCGGATATACCGTTTTTCGAGGGAATAACCATGCTGCAGGGTTCCGTCCAGCAGCTGTTTTGCCAGTACGAGATCTTCGGCAAGGTCTTCCGGCTGGGTGATATCCATGAAGGTCATCTGCAGCAGCTCATCTTCCTTATAGCCGCTGAGCCGGCAAAAGGCCTGGTTAACCCGGATAAAGCGGCCTTCAAGATTGCACTGCACCATACCGGCCACGGCCTGATTAAAGGTGGCCCGGAAGAGTGCCTCGCTCTGCTCCAGCGACAGTTCGGCCAGGATCTTGGGGGTGATATTCTGATGGCTGATCACTGCCAGCGGCTGCCCGGCATGTTCCAGGCGGGTGATGCGGCAGACAAACCAGCGCTCTTCATCGGGAGAATGGCAGTCGTATTCCAGCATGAAACAGGGTACCCGGTCTTCCAGCACAGCCAGCAGGCCGTCGCGAAACTGGTCAGCCATACTGCAGCCGGCCTGAGACGCTGCACTGCAGATCTCCAGATAGTTGCCTTCACAGCTGCTGCTGCCGTTGTTCTGCTCGCTGAAACGCTTCCAGGCGGCATTGGTCAGCACAATCAGGCCGGTCTGATCCACCACGCAGATGTGGGAAGTCAGGGCGTCAAAGACCTCCTGCAGAAACTCCATTGAAATTGGAAGGTTCTTATCCATGCTCTTCACCCTTCACCCTTCACCCTTCATTTACCCCAGTACTCGTTTCATCTCAAGCAGCAGATCCCCCAGCAGCACCGGCTTGGTGACATAGCCGTCCATCCCTGCGGAACGGGCACGCTCCTGTTCCCGGGCCAGTGCGTGGGCGGTCAGGGCAATGATCGGGATGTGGCCCCCCTGTTCCTGCTCTACCTCTCTGATCAGGCGGGTGGTAATCGCTCCGTCCATCTCCGGCATCTCCAGATCCATCAGGATCAGGTCAATCTCTCCCTGTTTCCAACGTGCAATTGCCTCTTCTCCACTTGCGACTCCCAGGGTGCGATGTCCCATGGTCTCCACCAGTTTGCAGGAAAGCTGGCGGTTCAGGTCGTGGTCATCCACTACCAGAATAGTCAGCTGGTCACCGCTCCACGCCTTGGGCAGCTGAACTGCCGGTTCAAGGCGCTGGGCATGCTCATCACAGCAGGCAAGGGGCAGGTCAACTGTAAAGCAGCTGCCGTTTCCTTCTGAACTGGTAACGGACAGACTGCCTCCCATCAGGTCGGTCAGGCTGCGGCAGATACCGGGACCTGGCCTCTCGGGCCTCGCTTCTCAGTCCGTCGAGTTC
>CAZOTC010000312.1:0-3179 GCA_964582605.1 uncultured Geobacter sp.
ATACCGATGCAGCCGGAGTGGTCTACCACTCCAATTACCTGAACTACATGGAGCGGGCCCGCACCGAGCATTTGCGTGAGCAGGGGATCTCGGTGGCTGAGATGGCGGCGAACGGAGCCGTATTTCCGGTGGTGCGGATGGAGATCGACTTCAAGGCACCGGCCCGGCATGACGACCTGCTGGAGGTGGCCACTGTGCCGATCAAGGTAGGTGGCTCATCGTTTACCCTGCGACAGCAGGTGCTACGCTGCAGTGATAATTATCTGTTGGTGCAGGCCGAGGTGACCCTGGCCTGTGTATCGCCCAGCCTGAAGGCGCGCCGCATACCGACAGAGTTGCGTGATCTGCTGGCCAAAGGGGTTGTGGCGTGATCACAGGGCGACCGACACCAAACCGTACAGAGGCGCTGGAGCTGCTGCAGCAGGGAGGTCTGTTGGAGCTGGGGCAGTGGGCCGATGCCATTCGGCGTGAGCGGCATCCGCAGAACCGGGTCACCTTTGTGGTAGATCGCAACGTCAACTACACCAATGTCTGCGAATCGCGTTGCTCGTTCTGCGCCTTTTACCGTGATAAAGCTGCGGACGATGCCTATCTGCTGGATCATCAGAGTATCTTTGCCAAGATTGAAGAGCTGGTACAGCATGGCGGCACGCAACTGCTGATGCAGGGCGGGCTGCACCCGGATCTGGATCTGGGCTACTTTGAGGGGCTGTTCCAGGAGATCAGGCAGCGTTTTCCCCAGGTGCAAAATCATTCGCTTTCCCCGGCCGAGATCTGCCATCTGGCTGATCGGCACGGCCTGACGGTGGTGCAGGTGTTGCAGCGGCTTCAGGCCGCCGGTCTGGCCTCGGTGCCGGGTGGCGGTGCAGAGGTCCTGGTGGATGAGGTGCGCCAGGCCATTTCCCCCAAAAAGATCGGCTGGAAACGGTGGGGCGAGGTGATGCTGGCCGCTGCCGGTCTGGGGATGACCACCACCGCCACCATGATGTTCGGCAGCACCGAGACTCCGGAGCAGGTGATTGAACATATCTTCAGGATTCGGGAGCTGCAGGCAGACGGCGGCTCGTTTACCGCGTTCATACCGTGGACGTACCAGCCGGGAAACACAGAGCTGGGCGGTGTTACCGCTACCGGTGTTGAATATCTCAAGGTGCTGGCACTGTCACGGATCATCCTGGACAATATTGAAAACATCCAGGCAAGCTGGGTGACCCAGGGGGCCAAACTGGCCCAGGTGGCGCTGTTTTTTGGTGCCAATGATCTTGGGGGCACCATGCTGGAGGAGAACGTGGTTGCTGCTGCCGGGTGCAGCTTCCGGATGTCGCAGCAGGAGATGATCGATCTGATCCAAGGAGCCGGGTTCACGGCTGCCCAGCGTAGCACCGGTTACGCGATCCTGCGGGAGTTTTGAAGCGATGCCGGGATATCACCTGATTGAACAGCCCGGTCAGCTTACGGAGTTGTGCCGACACCTGGCTAAGGTACCGGAGCTTGCGCTGGATCTTGAAGCTGATTCGCTGCACCACTACCGGGAAAAGGTCTGCCTGCTTCAGATATCGGATCGCCACAGCACTTGGCTGATTGATCCGCTGCAGGTCAGCGATCTCAGTCCGCTGGCACCTTTGTTGGCTGATCCGAAGCGGCTGGTGGTGCTGCATGGCGGTGATTATGATATCCGTTCACTGCACCGAGATTTCGGCATCACCGTGGCACGGATGTTCGACACCATGATTGCCGCCCAGTTCTGCGGGGTAAAAGAATTCGGGCTGGCAGCGCTGCTGCGTGAAGCGATGCAGATTGAGCTGGACAAGCGATTCCAGAAGGCGGACTGGAGCAAGCGCCCGTTGTCGCCGGAGATGGCCAATTATGCCGCCCATGACACCGCCCATCTGCTGGAGCTGGCAGACCGGTTTCAGACACGGTTGCAGGAGCTGGGACGGCTGGACTGGGTGGCAGAGGAATGCAGCCTGCTGGTCAACAACCGGGTTAATGACAAGGGGGATGGCCCTCTGTTTCTGAACTGCAAGGGGGCGGGCAAACTGCGTCCCCGCAACCTGGCCATGCTTGAGACACTCTTGCAGTTGCGGGATCAACTGGCCCGTGAGCTGGACCGGCCGCCGTTCAAGGTCATGCCGTCCGAGGCTCTGCTCAAGGTGGCGGAGCTGGCTCCCAAGGCGATACGCGACATGCAGCAGATTCCCGGGCTTACTCCCCGTCTGCTGGGGCGCTTTGGTGATCAGTTGCTGGCTGCAGTTAGAGCTGGTCTGGAAATGCCGGAGGAGCGGTTGCCCCGCTATCCGCGCGGTAAAGGGGAGCCCAATCCCGGCATCAAGGCCAGGATCGGTCGGCTCAAGGAATGGCGGGAAGGGATCAGTACACGGCTTGAACTGGCTACCGGTCTGCTGGCACCCAACTGGTTGCTGGAACGGATAGCAGAACAGCAGCCGCATACGCTTGAGCAACTGGCAGCAACAGCCGGTATCAGAAACTGGCAACTGCAGCTCTGGGGAGTTGAATTGCTTCAGATTATGATAAAGGAGACGAACAGCCCATGACCACACCCTACGTCAGCATCGTGGTGCCGGTTTACAACGAGGAAAAATCGCTGCAGCCGCTGATGGATCGGCTCTATCCGGTTGCGCAGGCCTTGGGACGTCCGTTTGAGATCATCTTCACCAATGACGGCTCCCATGACCGCTCACTGGAAATGTTGCGCGAGTATGTTGAATGTTATCCAGGTGTCAAGGTCGTTGAGTTTAACGGTAATTTTGGGCAGCACATGGCGATTCTGGCTGCCTTTGAGCGTTCAACCGGTGAAATAGTTATTACGCTGGATGCTGATCTGCAAAATCCGCCGGAAGAGATTCCCCGTATGATTGCGGCGATTGAATCCGGCCATGATGTGGTCGGCACGATCCGGGAAAAACGACAGGACCCGCTCTTTCGGCGGGTGGCGTCGCGGATCGTCAATATCACCACCAACAAGATGACCGGCATGCAGATGAGCGACTACGGATGCATGCTGCGGGCCTATCATCGCAACATCATCAACAACATCAACCAGTGTGGCGAGTCCACCACCTTTATCCCGGCTCTGGCCCAGACCTTTTCGTCAAATTCTACTGAAATCATGGTGGGGCATGCCGAGCGGACCCTGGGGGAGAGCAAGTACTCCTTCT
>CAZOTC010000313.1:0-3157 GCA_964582605.1 uncultured Geobacter sp.
GGGCGTAGCCAAAACGGGTCAGAATACTGCGGGCAGCTGCCGTACCCAGGCTGTCGATCAGCTCCTTGCGCAGCAACCCCAGCGCAACCGCATCAAAAAGCAAGGCACGCTTCCCCATAAAACGGATAATACCGCCGGAGGGAGAAAAGCTGAGCAATTCCCGCAGATCAAGATCCTGTGCACGCATACCCCCCCCTTTCAATCCTGTAAACAGCCTATCATTACGAGAATCCAAGTCAACTTCAAAAAATCTAATGTTGACTACAAACAGCTACTTGCGGTGTGGCATACCATCTGCAAATACGCCACCAGGCCTGCTGTCGCAACACAGCAGAAACAGAAAAAATCAACGTAGCATGGAGGGACAGATGAAGAATCTCGGGATTACCGCAAAGCTTATGATCGGTTTTGGCCTGATTGCACTGCTGTTACTGGGCACCTTGATCATCGGTGTTCAGGCGATACATGACATGCAAAAGAAGCTGTCGGAAGTTCAGCGTGTTTACCAGCTCAGTCACCAGGCCTCGATAATTCAGGCCAGTATCTATTCCATTAACGACCGGGTCAAGCTTATGGGCCATATGGAAAGTACTGAAGACAAAAAGGCCTTGCTGCAATTGAACGCGCAAGAGCGGGAAACCTATCTGAACGCTTTAAAACAGCTCGAATCCGGAACCGTTTTACCTGAAGGCAAAAAGCTGGTTGAGGACTACAAGGGGGCAACGGTTCAGGGTCGTGCAGTCATCAAGAATCTGGTTGAGTCATCCATGAGCAACGACCGGCCACGCTATCTGAGCGCTCTGCATGACAGCATCAAACTTACCCGGGAAACGACTGATCCTGCTCTGAAAAAACTGCTGGCATATTACAATGACCATGCAGAACTTGCAGCACAAAAAGCCCAAACAGCCGGCAAAAACGCGCTCCTGTTCATGCTTGTATGCGGTACCATTGCAATCGGAGCCGCCCTGGTTATCTCGTTCCTGGTGACACGAACCATCATCAAGCCGCTCCAGTCCTGTATGCAGGTTGCCGATGCCATTGCAACCGGCGACCTGACGGTACGGATTGATGCACAGGGCAAGGATGAGACCGCCTTTCTGATGCGGGCAATGGGAAACATGGTCCAGCATATGCGGGAAACCATCGGCATGCTGAAGACCGCAGCGACCAATGTTGCCGATGCAGCCGACCAGCTCCGGAATACCTCGACTGAGTTGCTGGTCGGCACTGATACGGTGGCAAGCCAGGCCCATAGCGTTGCCACGGCCGGCAACGAGATGGCAGCAACCGCCGGGGATATCGCCCAGAACTGCCAGATGACCGCCCAAAGCGCCGATACAGCCAGCAACGCTGCCAAGACCGGTGAAACGGTGGTCCAAAGCACCATCACAGCCATGGCCTCCATCACGGAGCGGGTCAAATCCGCTGCCGGGACTGTTGACAGTCTGGGCAGGCGTTCTGATCAGATCGGCGAGATCGTCAGCACCATTGAAGACATTGCCGACCAGACCAATCTGCTGGCCCTGAATGCTGCCATTGAAGCGGCCCGGGCAGGCGAGATGGGACGTGGTTTTGCTGTAGTGGCCGATGAGGTGCGCGCACTGGCGGAACGGACCACCGCCGCCACCCGTGAGATCGGACAGATGATCAAGAATATCCAGGAGGAGACCAGGAGAGCGGTCAGCGCCATGGATGACGGGGTACGCCAGGTGGAGCGCGGCGCCCTGGAGGCTGAAAAATCAGGTACGGCCCTGCAGGATATCCTGTCCCAGATCACCGCGGTAACCGGCCAGATCGGCCAGATTGCCACGGCCGCAGAGGAGCAGACCGCCACTACCCACGAGATCAGCAATAATATGCAGCAGATCACCACAACCGTGGAACATGCCACGCAACATGCCAAAGATACGGCTTCAGCGGCTCAACATCTTTCACGACTTGCAGGAGAATTGCAGCAGCTGGTTGCCAGATTCAAACTGACTGCCTGAGTCAGTATGAGGATTTCATACAGGAGTGTTCAGTCATGAAAATCTGCATCTACGGTGCCGGAGCGGTTGGAGGATTCATCGGGGCACTGCTTGCCCATACTGGTCATAGCATACATGTCGTGGCGCGCCAGGCCACACTGAAGGCATTGCAGAAAAACGGCCTGAGGATGCTGAGCAATGACAGGCTGTTTACGGAAACCGTGCGTGTGAGCGACAATCCTGCAGATCTGGGTGTTCAGGACATGGTGATTGTCGCTGTCAAGGCAACGGCCATGACGCAGGTTGCCCACGGGATTGCTCCGCTGATCGGCCCTGATACGATTGTCATGACCGCCATGAACGGCATTCCCTGGTGGTTTTTTGACGGTTTTGGCGGCAGCTGTGCAGGGACAAGACTTGCCTCGGTGGACCCGGACGGATCAATTGCCGGGCTGATCCCTTCTGCTCAGGTTGTTGGCTGTGTTGTACACGGCAGTTTTTTCCTGCATGAACCAGGCTTTGTACACCATGTTTTCGGCAAACGACTGATCATCGGAGAGCCTGACGGCAGTGACTCGGAGAGAGTACGCAAGCTGGGGCAGCTGCTTGGCTCGGCATCACTGGATGTTGAGATCTCCAAAAGTATCCAGACCGACATCTGGTTCAAACTCTGGGGCAACATGACGATGAATCCCGTCTCTGCCATCACCGGCGCAACCTGCAACCAGATCCTTGATGATCCGCTGGTAAACCGTTTCTGTCTTGATGTCATGGCTGAGGCGTCACGAATCGGTGCAAAAATCGGGTGCCCGGTTACCCAGAGCGGCGAAGAACGAAATGCGGTAACCCGTAAGCTGGGCGCATTCAAAACCTCAATGCTTCAAGATGCCACAGCAGGGAGGCCTGTGGAGCTTGATGCGCTTGTCAGTGCTGTGCGCGAAATTGGTCAGATCACTGGTGAGCCAACGCCGATTATTGATATTTTGCTCGGTATCGCCCGCCTGCACGCCCGTGTGCATGGCCTGTACCCCTGGCAGTCATTGCAGGTTGAAACAGAGGTGCGATGAACGATACTCACACGCAGCGCAAGGCATTCCTGGGGCTGGCGTACGGTATGCTTGCACATCTGCTCTGGGACGTTTTTCCGGTTTATTTCAAGCAACTTGGCCCTGTTCCGGCGCTTCAGG
>CAZOTC010000314.1:0-3135 GCA_964582605.1 uncultured Geobacter sp.
GTCAGCCCCCAGGGTGATGCCACCCACCGCCTGTACGCCCGGTACATCCTTGATCGCCTCGTAGAACAGTTTGCCGGTCAGCAGGCCGCCTTCGGCATGCAGGGTGGTCTGTTTGCCATCAAAATAGAAGTCGCTCTGACGGCCGGAAGCCAGGGTTACCAGACGCTTTTCATAGGACAGTTCCAGGATGATTGCTTTCAGTTTCTCACGGTCAGTCATTGCTCGATATACTCCTCGTCTTTGGAAAATAGACCCATTTGGGGAATCTGTGATGGCATGGGGAAATTAATCGGATATTCGCCGGTAAAACAGGCGGTACAGAAACTGTGCTTGAGGCCGGTGGCCTGTACCAGCCCTTCCTCTGACAGGTAGCCCAGGGTGTCGGCGGTGATGTAGCGCCGGATCTCATCCAGGGTATGGGAGGAGGAGATCAGCTCTTTGCGGTTGGGGGTATCAATACCGTAGAAGCAGGGATAGCTGGTGGGGGGGGATGAGATGCGCATATGCACCTCTTTGGCCCCGGCATTACGCACCATCTTGACAATCTTGCGTGAGGTGGTGCCCCGCACGATCGAGTCGTCAATCACCACTACCCGCTTGCCTTCCAGCAGCTCCCGCACCGGGTTCAGCTTGATCTTGACCCCGAAGTGGCGGATTGATTGGGCTGGCTCGATAAAGGTACGGCCCACATAATGGTTGCGGATCAAGCCCAGCTCAAAGGGGATGCCGGCCTGCTCGGCATAGCCCATGGCTGCCGGTACACCGGAGTCCGGCACGGCAATCACCACATCTGCATCCACCTGATATTCGCGGGCCAGCTGTCGTCCCAGTTCCTTGCGTACCTGATACACGTTTTTGCCAAAGATGTTTGAGTCTGGCCGGGCAAAGTAGACAAATTCAAAGATGCAGGGGGTTGGCTCGATCTTCTTGAACGGGAACAGCGACTGCATCTGGCCATCCTTGGTGAATACCAGCATTTCGCCCGGTTCAACTTCCCGCACAAAGGTTGCCTCAATCAGATCAAGGGCGCAGCTTTCGGAAGCAACTACCCAGCCGTCTCCCAGTTTGCCCAGACACAGCGGGCGGAAACCGTGGGGGTCACGCACCGCAATCATCCGGCTTTCAGTTAAGAACAGCAGGCAGTAGGCCCCTTTGACCCGGTTCAGGGCATCACCGATCCGCTCAACCAGCGAGTGGGTGCGGGAAATAGCCAGCAGATGGATGATGATCTCGGTATCCATGGTGGTCTGGAAGATGGAACCGTAGGCCTCCAGTTCCGCCTTGAGCAGACCTGCGTTGACCAGGTTGCCGTTGTGGGCCACCGCAATGGAACCACGGGAGTAATCAACCATGATCGGCTGGACGTTCTTTTCCACCGAGGCTCCGGCCGTGGAGTAGCGCACATGGCCGATGGCTGACTTGCCCGGTAGCTTTTCAAATACCTTCTGATTACCGAACACATCGGCCACCAGCCCCATCCGCTTGTGGGCATGGAGACCGGTGCCATCGGAGGAGACAATACCGCAGCTTTCCTGGCCGCGATGCTGCAGGGCGTACAGACCGAGATAGGTCAGGTTGGCTGCTTCTGGGTGGCCATAGATGCCGAATACGCCACATTCTTCTTCAGGGCGGAAGAGTTTCATGGATAAATAGCTCCAGTTACGTAGGGTTATTCTTCAGCTCGTCCCTTCCAGATATCTGGATGACGATGCAGGTGCATGACGGATATAATCAGCAAACAATCAGGCCGTTGCTGATAGATAACGGCATAGGGGAAACGATGGGTCAGACAACGCCGGGTTCTGGCAGAAAGCGGATGCCATGCCTCCGGTGAGTCCACTATACGGTTGATGGTCAGGTAGACTTCGTCGGCAAATTCATACCCAAGTCCGGGACAATCAGTGTTGTAATAGTCAACGCCGGCTTCAAGCTCCTGTTGTGCTTCAGTCAGAAGACGGAGTTTCATCGGCTATTGATCCGAGCCCTTGATTCAGACAGGGAGATCGCTTCAGTCCTTCCGGCTTCAAATGCATCTATACGGTTTTCTGCCTCAACTGCCCAGGCTGTGTCAATTGCCGTACGGCTTTGCTGGTCAAAGCTTGCAAGTAACCGTTCTATCAGGCCTGCCCGATCCAGCGGCGGAAGTGCCAAGGCTTCTGCAATAATAGTTTGTGCAAGATTTGACATTACATGCCTCCTGAAAAAGGATTAAATCAGGTTTTTCCTCACAAAGTCGGCTGCATTTGTGTACAGGATCAGGCCGTCACCTGCTTCAGGCAACTGCTCGCGGGTCCAGCGGGGATGCTGGGTGTAATGCACAAAGGCCTCCGGGTGGGGCATCAGCCCCATCAGGCGGCCGGTTGGATCGCACAGGCCGGCAATGGCGTTGGTGGAGCCGTTAGGGTTGGCCGGAAATTCCATGGTTGGCTCGCTGTAATCGGCATTGGAGTACTTGAGCACAGCCAGATGGCCAGCCTCAATCCGCTCCAGGGTTTGCGGGGTATCGGTCAGAAATTTACCTTCGCCGTGACGAACCGGCAGGTAGATCCCCTTCTCAATCCCTTTGGTGAAGACACAGGGGGACTGGGGATCGGCTTTCAGGTAACACCAGCGGTCCTGAAACCGACCGGCGTCATTATGGCAGAGGGTGACGGTCTGGGTCAGGGTGTTGCCGTCCAGGGCAGGCAGCATCCCCATCTTGACCATCAGCTGAAAGCCGTTGCAGACCCCCAGCACCAGCTTGCCTGCATTTATGAAGCGGGTAAACTGTTCCACCAGCTTTTCGCCGCTGCCGGATACACTGGCGTTCTTGAGCCGGTTGGCCTGGGCCTTGGCGCTCCCCAGGTCGTCACCGTCCAGAAAACCGCCGGTCAGGTTGAGGAAATGGTAGTCGTCCAGGCTGACCTCGCCGGACAGGATCTCGGCAATATGGGCAATCCTTGCCTGGTCAAAACCGCCCAGTCTGCAGGCGTGGGCTGCTTCCGTCTCACAGTTGGTGCCGTTACCGGTAATAACAATTGCTCGTGTCTGTTTCATGCACTGGTCCCCTGTTTCTGTCTGGATAGGTGTTTATGCCACCCTATAGATTTCATTGTCCCCTGCCTGATACTGCCTGATCTCTGCCAGAAATGCATC
>CAZOTC010000315.1:0-3108 GCA_964582605.1 uncultured Geobacter sp.
AGCATCTGTGCAGGGTTGGCCTTTTTCTGCGGGTCTCCCTGCAGTTTCACATCCACCTGTGCGCAGCGCATCTGTCTGGTCAGGGCCTGGGCAATCTCGGTCTCCAGCCGCCCCCAGGCATCTGCGGCCCCTGCCGTGCAAAGCACCAGCATCATCGCAAGCGCCGGCAGCAGCACGGTCCAGGGTATCCGGGGCTCTGCGTCTCTAGCGTATCCTGAGGGTGTCGTTTTCAATCAGAAACTCCTGAAGCTGATAGCGTGCCGGGTCGGGCACACTGATACGGAAGCCCGACTCCAGTAAGGTGTAGCGGTAGGGCTGACCGCCGGCAGGGTCGCGGCTTACCTGGTCGATGAACTCCGGTACCAGCGCCTCCAACTGTCGGGGATACTCAAGATTCTTGGTGAAGAAAGCCTCCACGGCTCGTGCAAGGTGCTGCAGGTCGGCCTGGGCCTGTTCTCTGGGGGCAAGGATTGGTGGCGGCGGCGGAGTGTAGTGGGCCTCGCTCCCCTGGCGGTAGAGGTGAAAAAGGTATCCTGCCGGCAGCAGTACGGCGGCCAGCAGCAGTGTAAGGGTGATGATCAGTCGTTTCTTGTGCATGGTGGTTGATCGATACCGCAGCCGGCGAGCTACGTCAAGGATGGATCTGCTGAAACCTACAGCGCCGGCCGCGCTCCATCTCTGGAGCGGCGGCCGGTGCTGCAGGTACTTGTATGGTGGATGATGTGGCTTGACTTCAGCCGCTTCAGCAGAGTAGTTCCAAGCGCTGTCAGGGATAGTACCAGCCTTGCGTGGCCTGATACTGGCTGAAGTCGGTGGTGGTCCAGTCGGAGATCATCAGCACGATCTTGGTATTGCCGGTGTAATAGTTTTTACTGTCGGTGTTGTAGCTGATGAAATAGGAGTAGACCAGGGGGCCGTCAACCAGCTGGATCATGTTGTTATTGCTGACCGTTGGCGGTCTGGCATAGCTGCTCTTGACCACGGCGGGTGCCACCGCGCCTTTTTTGGCTGTAGCGCTTGCCGTGTTGTCCACCCGGATGCTCCAGTAGGTCTGGTTGGCGGATTTTTCGGTGTAGGCGTTGATCTTGATCCAGCCGGTACCGCTTACGTGGGGGTCAATCACCAGGGTGCCGCTGTTGGCGGATGAGCCCTTTAAGTAACAGCCGGTGTCAACCCGTGCGGTGTAGGGGGCGATGTCGCCGCCTGTCAGGATATCGCCGTGGCCCCAGCCGTCCGAGGTGAGCCCGATATTGTAGCTGGTGTTGTTGTAGATGATGAAATCACCGTATTCGCTGTACGCCTTGGTATCAACCCAGATAGTGAGCGCCGGATTGTCGGCGGCAGCTCGCCCGGCGATGGTCAGGCAGCTCAACAGCAGGCTGAGCATGATGAGCAGTTTTTTCATGATAATACCTCCCAAAGGTAAGTAGGTGTCTGGTCTGAAGCGGTGCGCAGCCCTCTGCTAGAAGCCGCCGCCGCAGATGGCATGCAGTTGTACGCTGTTTTTGCCGTCGGTGACGGTGATCGGCCCGTTGAACCCCTTGCCCACGGAAAAGTTGAAGGTGCAGGAAGCCTGGGCTGAGGTGCAACTGCCCGGTGACAGGTTGACATAACTGGTTGTCGTGGTGATCGGGCCGGCCGTGCCGGTGGCCGTTGCCTGGAACGGGCAGCCGCCCTGCATCACACCGTAGTTGAAGCTTGTGGGGCTTATGACCATGCCGCACCCCTTGTTGATCTGGGCGACCCACGTATTGATCGTGTCAGTATCGATAAAATTAAAGTTGTTGGCGTTGTTCCAGAAATTTATCGGTCCCAGGTCGATACCGGCAAAGAGTGATCCATCCATGAACATGGAGAGGAAGGTGGCGCCGGAGCCGTTTGTGCAGGTGTAGGGGGTGGTGTCAGTGGGGTCGGTGTAGTTGGCGAACACCAGCTTCATCAGATCGGCGTATGGCCCGGTAAGATACATGCCGTTGCTGTCATTGGACGGCTGACGCCAGTTGTTCAGCGCGTTCATGGTCTGCAGGGCAAAGAAGGTGTTATAGCGGTAGAACTTGACATCCACCTGCCCCGGCACTTCCTTGCCGCGCGTGGCGCTCATCTCCACCACCAGGCTGTTGCCGTCCGACAGAGTATAGGAATCGCCACCGCAGAAGCTGCCGGTCAGGGAATTCAGAACTTTATCGCCAATTTTGCCGCTTAAGTTGGAGACATAGAAGGTGCCGTCACCGAACGGCATCTTGTTGCTGGTTGAGCTGTCCCCGGCAGTACCGCTCACCAGATCATAAGCGCCGGAGCTGAAGTCGTACAGGCCGCCGAAGATATCGCCGTCCGCCAGGTCTAAGGTGCCTTTCAGAATGTCGATCGAGCCTCTCAGCAGGTCAAACCACTTGAAACCGCCGCCGTCGGATGACGGGGGGGCGTTGTAGATGCCGTAGCTGGAGATGGTGACCGTGGCATTCAGCGCACTGTTGGTCAGATCAATCTCGAAGTGAGGCCATGTGGTGCCGTCCATCTGTCCGACTTCGCTTGCCATTGAGGGGACGTATGCCATGAAGCTCTGCAGGGTGTAGCCGCTGCCTTTAACGGCAGGCAACTGGGACGGCCCACCGGGTATCAGCGTGACCCGCCAGCCTTTAGGCTGGAGGTTTTTGTAGCTGATGTCCCATGTCCCGGTGTCGGTGTTGATCAGGCTGAACTTGGTGAAGCCCCCTTCCCAGTTGTTGTAGACCCCTTCACCGACGGCGCAGTCGATGGAGTCTCTTGGGGCAGTCCTGGCGGATGCGGTCTGGGCTATAGCCAGTTTTTTGCCGTCCTTGTCGATGTAATACCCGACGTTGCCGGCCTTTACCAGGGCTTTGCCCCCCACAAAGGAGGTGGCGTGGTCGTAGGTGTCGCTGAAGGCCTGTTTGCCGCTGCGGTCGATGTAGAAGAATTTCCCGTTGGCCCCCACCGGAGCAAGGCCGCCGGAGAAGATGCCGGCATACCGGTAGGTAGGCTGGATCAGGAAAGTACCGGCCGTGTCGATATAGCCCCATACGCCGTTGATCTTAACCGGCGCCATCCCCTCCGAGAAGTCGCCGGCTTCCTCATAGATGGCCGGCAGCT
>CAZOTC010000316.1:0-3105 GCA_964582605.1 uncultured Geobacter sp.
GGTTAATCCAATGATCTCATCATGGGTAAGTCGTTGTGTGCCGTGGACAACGACCCGTTGCACCGGAAAGGGGGTGGCCTTAAGCAGGCTGTGAACAGACGCTGCCAGCAGGCCTCCTATAAGCAGCAGAAGTCCTCCTTTGCTGACGATACGGATCAACGGCAACAAGTATTTGCGCAGATCAAGAGGTTCTTTCCTGACCTTGAGTTTATTCGGCGCCACCTTCCTGTTTTTCTGATGGCTACCGATATGCCGCAGGTCGGTCATCATCCCGCCTGGATCACCTTAAGACGTGCAGAAAGAAGGATCCGCTCAACCAGCTCTTCAAAGGAAAGTCCAGCCCCTTTTTGGGCGATTTCAGGTAGCAGTGACAGAGCGGTCATGCCGGGCAGGGTATTCACCTCCAGCAAGTAGCAGTCGCCTGTTTCGGTTACCAGAAAGTCAACCCGGCAGTAGCCGTCACAGCCCAGCGCCTGATGTGCCTTCAGCCCTTGCTGTTGAACCTTTTCATACAGATCAGCCTCCAGTCTGGCAGGAAAAAAGTGCTCTGCCATGCCGTCGCTGTACTTGGCCTCAAAGTCGTAAAATTCATTTTTTGGCACGATTTCGATTGCCCCGATCGGCTGGTTGTCCAGGATACCGACCTGTACTTCCTGGCCTTTGATATACTGTTCCACCAGCACCAGTTCATCATAGTGAAACGCATCATCCAGTGCTGCCTGCAGCGCATCAGCCTGTTTCACAATTGAGACGCCGACTGATGAGCCTTCCTGGACCGGCTTGACCACCACCGGCAGTCCAAACGGCAGCGACGCAGCATCACAGGTTGTCCCTTTGCGTACCGCAACATAGGGGGTGATAGTCAGGCCGGCTGCGGCAAAGGCCTGCTTACTGAACAGTTTATGCATTGCCAAGGCGCTGGCCAGCACACCGGAACCGGTGTACGGAATCTGCAGCAGCTCCAGCAACCCCTGGATACAGCCATCTTCACCGTAGCGGCCATGGAGCGCAATAAAGGCGACCTCAATCTTTTCTTCCAGCAGCATCTTGGCAACGTCATGTCGGACATCAATGGCGGTGCTGTTGTAGCCCATCCTGAGCAGTGCCTGATGCACTGCCAGACCGCTTTTCAAGGAAACATCCCGTTCTGCTGACAGCCCTCCCATCAATACCGCAATCTTTTTATCCTTCATGGTTCCTCTCCCACTATCCGGACCTCTTCTTCAAGCTGTACACCGCTGGTGGCCAGCACCGCCTGCTTGACTGCTTCCGACAGCTGCAGGCAGTCTGCAGCGGTTGCACCACCTCGATTAATCAGAAAGTTGCTGTGCAGCTCCGCCATCTGGGCACCACCCACTTGATGGCCACGCATCCCGGCTGCATCTAACAGCTTCCAGGCGACCTGGCCTGCAGGGTTTTTAAAAAATGAGCCTGCGCTGGGGTAGCCCACATTATGCTTGGTGCGCCGCAGCTCAAGGTCCTTGTTGATTTCTGCTTCCGTAATTTCCCGGGCAACAGCGTCAAGCTGCAAGGTGATAGCCAGAATTATATCGCCAGGCTGAAGGTCAAGGTGCCGATAGCCATAGCTGACCAGTTCCCGCGGCAGCTCCGCTACCTGGCGTCCTCGCAGCAGCGTCAGGCCACTCATCCGATCCAGCAGACCATTGCCATACGCTCCGGCATTCATTCTGACTGCACCGCCGATGGTGCCGGGGATTCCGGAGATAAAACCGATACCGCCCAGCCCAAACCTCTGTCCAAAACGTACGACCTGTAGATTTTCAGCACCGGCCCAGGCCTTGATCATGCCGCCTTCAAGCAGTTCAATCAGCTTCAAGTTCTCCAGCGAGATCACTGCTCCCCGGATACCACCATCCCGCACCAGCAGGTTGTAGCCGCCACCGAGTATCATTCTTGGCATCCTGTCCTGATCAAGCCAGTTTACCAGCGTCAGCAGATCATCCAGGTCTTCAGGCACCGCATACAGGTCAGCCGGTCCTCCCACCTTGAGCGAGGTATGTCGACTCATCGGTTCATTGCGGAGCAGCTTTCCACGAAACTCCGGTATGTTCATGTCAGTTTGTTCACTAATTCTTCGCCTGTCTGCCAGATATTGCCGGCCCCGAGCGTGATGACAATATCTCCTTCTTTGACGATCCCGGCCAGATAGTCAGACAGGGCGGTCCGTTCAGAGATATAGGTCACATCGCGCTGGCCATGACGACGGGTCTCCTCGGCCAGACGTTCAGCAGAAACGTCGGAGATCGGCTGTTCGCCGGCCGCATAGATGTCGGTCAGTACCAGTACGTCGGCATCATAGAAACAGGTTACAAACTCGTTAAACAGCTCCTTAGTGCGGCTGTAGCGGTGGGGCTGGAACGCCACCACCAGACGACGTTCAGGCCAGCCGTTACGTGCTGCCCCCAGGGTGGCACGGATTTCAGCAGGATGGTGGCCGTAGTCATCCACAACCATGATCCCGTTTTTCTCACCCTTGACCGTAAAGCGGCGACCAACACCGCCAAACTGGGCAAAGCCTTCCTGGATCTTGTCGAACGGCACGTCCAGCTCTAATGCTACTGCTGTGCAGGCCAGGGCGTTCAGTACGTTGTGGGCTCCCGGCATGTTGAAGCCGATTTCACCCAGACGATACCCCTTGTAGTGGGCGGTGAAAGTTGTCCGGAACCCGTCCAGCTTGACATGGCTGGCACGCAGGTCGGCCTGGGACGAGAGTCCGTAGGTCATGAACCGTTTCTTGATCCGGGGGATGACCTCATTAATGTTGCGGTCTTCCTGGCACAGTACTGCCAGACCGTAAAACGGCACCTTGTTGATAAAAGAGACAAAGGTGTCTTTTATCTCTTCAATGCCGCCTTTGTAGTAGTCCAGATGGTCCGCATCGATATTGGTTACTACTGCAATGGTTGGGGAGAGGGTCAGGAACGAGCCGTCCGACTCATCCGCCTCAGCCACCAGAAATTTGCCCTGTCCCAGTTTCGCATTGCTGCCCAGGGTGTTCAGCTTACCTCCGATCACAATGGTCGGGTCGATCCCGGCATGGGTCAGCACGGTTGCCACCATTGAGGTGGTGGTGGTCTTGCCGTG
>CAZOTC010000317.1:0-3098 GCA_964582605.1 uncultured Geobacter sp.
CAAGGCATTGCAGGCTGGGTTGCCGAGCACAACACCCCCTTGATAGTCCCAGATGTTCAGTCTGATGAACGCTTCTTCAAATTCACTGATCAGGAATTAGACTTTGTAACACGAGACATGATTGCTGTACCGTTGCGGATACAGGAAAAAGTGATCGGTATTTTACAGGTACTTAACAAGAAAGCCGGTATCTTCACGCATGAAGATCTGAAACTGGCAATGGCATTCGCCAACCAGATTTCCGCCGTTATCAAAAAATCAAGCATGGAAACAACACCAAACAAAAGCAGCAACTAATCTCTGCTTGACGCTCAGCGTCCTGATGAGTATAGTTCAAAAACTTTTGCCAGTCTGGTGGAATGGTAGACACAGCAGACTCAAAATCTGCCAGGGGCGACCCTGTTCCGGTTCGAGTCCGGAGACTGGTACCATAGAAGAAACAAGGCTTTACGATTTTTATCGTGAAGCCTTTTTCTTTTCCAAAAACAAACTTAGTGCAGTTTTAGTGCAGTAAGCCACAACAACAGGTAAAACAGCCCTATTGATCTGAGCGCACTTTGTTACTGCAGCTTTCGCACTGACATGCATCAACCGATCGAATCTCACATCCGCAGGAAACGCAGGCATTCAGCCACTCAGGATGTCCCGCCGCAGTTGCCCGGGACAGCGCCTCCAACCTGCGCACCTCAGCCTCCATCTCATCGTTGTACTGACACTCAAACATAAGCGTTACTCCATTTTTGACATGACACTGCTTATTTTATCTTCCATGGTCTGATTCCGATCTGTTCGCGTGCCCATCTTGATCGTGGTGGTAATTCGCGGAGCTCCCATCTCATGCACCACCTCATGACAGCGTTTAATCGCTGTAAACACCTCATCCCACTCTCCTTCAATGTTGGTTCCATAGGAATGCAGAGCAGTTTTCAGACCGGCCTCGTTCAACACCTTTTCGCAGGCTGCAATATAACCGGAAACTGAAACACCTACCCCTAACGGCACCACACAAAGATCAACCAGTACTTTCATAAAACACCTCCAACACCTCTGAATATATTTGAGATTGATACCCCTATAGATCTGAACACACGCAGATTTGAAACCTGACGCAGCATACAACTACTTGCCATTAACTACAACTTGGTGACACTATCAGACGCATCTGCATACTTGTACCAGGAGATGTTGTGATGCCACGTTATGTTGAACCGGTTTTCCGTCCACCCAGTGAAGCACACAGCCTGATCTTCCAGATCACCGTAGGCTGTTCCCAGAATCACTGTTCTTTCTGTGGCATGTATAAAGGCAAACAGTTTCAGTTGCGAAAAGCAAAAGAGATCCTTGAAGAGATTAACGACATTCCAGAGATCTATCGCCACCATATCAACCGGGTCTTTCTGGCTGACGGTGACGCACTGGTCTATCCCTTTGACGGCCTGATCACCATTCTTGATGCACTTGCAAACAGCTTTCCCGGACTGACACGGGTTGGCTCCTACGCCTCACCCAACAGCCTGACAACTAAAAGCCTTAAACAACTTGCTGTCTTGCGTGAAAAAAAACTGAAAATTCTCTACTTTGGCCTTGAATCCGGGGACGCTGCAACACTGCAGAGGATCAACAAAGGATTTTCTCCTGACCGTATGGCTGATCTTGCACTGCTGGCCCGTGAAGCAGGTATGAAGCTGTCGGTCACTGCTATTCTAGGGCTTGCCGGACGTTCTTGCAGCCTGGAACATGCCCGCGCCACCGCTGCGTGGGTCAACCGGGTCAATCCGGAGTTCTTTTCGCTGTTGACTCTGTTTCATCGCCATAACGAACCGTTTATCCAATCGCTTGACCAGTGTTCATACGGTGAATTGATGCTGGAAGCTCATGAGTTAGTACAAAATCTGAAGCCACAGAAGACAATCCTGCGCTCCAACCATGTCTCAAACTTCCTTAATCTGGCCGGCAGCTATCCCAAAGATCGAGAACGGCTGATTGCCGACGTGGAACGGGCTATTCAAAAGGCAGGACAACTGTCCGGGTTTTGGGATCAGCTGCCGACCTATTCAGAAGAGTATTATTAAGCCCCTACTCACCGATAATCTTGACCAACACCCGTTTGCGGCGTTTACCGTCAAACTCACCGTAAAAGATCTGCTCCCAGGGGCCCAGATCCAGTTTACCCTCTGTCACTGCCACAACGACCTCACGTCCCATAACAGTACGTTTCAGATGGGCGTCACCGTTATCTTCATACCCGTTATGCCGATATCGGGAATACGGTTTTTCCGGTGCAAGCTGCTCCAGCCACTCTTCAAAATCCTGATGCAGCCCGGATTCATCATCATTAATAAACACACTGGCGGTGATATGCATGGCATTACAAAGCAGCAACCCCTCCCTGATACCACTCTCTCGCAGACAATCGGCAATCTTTGGTGTGATATTAATGAAAGCCCGCCTGGATGGTGTTTCAAACCAGAGCTCTTTACGAAAAGACTTCATAGGACCTCCTCAAACAGCTGAAAATAATTTTGCGGAACAGTCCGGCAATTTTAGAGACCGATAACAAGCCTTGACATTTCATGGTTCGCCTACGAACAGAGGCATTATACGACAAAAAATCCATGAACTTCTTGATAAAATATTCATTTTCATATATATTTACGCATTTCATTTATTTAGTCAACAAGAGGTGGAAAAAGCCTGTGAATGCTTCAACAACACCGATTGAAGAACAACTTTCCCGGATCACCCCGGAACTGTTGGGTGATACCGGTTTTTGCCGGGATCTGGGTATCCGTTACCCCTATATTGGCGGCTCCATGGCCAAAGGTATCAGCTCCGTTGATCTTGCCATCGCCCTGGGCAAGGCAGGGATGCTGGGGTTCTTCGGCGCTGCCGGTCTGCCGATTGAGACGGTTGAGGCAGCCATTGACCAACTCGCTGCCAGCGGCGTGCCGTTTGGCTGCAACCTGATACATTCCCCCCAGGAGCCTGACCTTGAATCTGCCCTGGCCGAGTTGTATATCCGCAAAAATGTCCAGCTTGTTGAGGCATCAGCCTTTCTGGCACTTACCCTGCCGCTGGTGCGCTACCGCCTGCATGGC
>CAZOTC010000318.1:0-3081 GCA_964582605.1 uncultured Geobacter sp.
CCTGCACCTTCAGTTCGGTACGGGGGACCTCTTTGGTTTCCCCTTTTGACAGAGGTTTGGGTTGAGATACCTTGGGGGTCTCTTTAATGGTCAATGTCAGGTTGCCATGGGATACGGCGACAGAGGAAATCTTGACCTTATCTCCCATCACAACCGTACCGGTCCGTTCATTTACCACAACCCGTGCCGGTTGATCCTGCGTAACCTCCAGGTTTTCCAATTGGGCAATGAACTCAACCGGACGGGAGGCATACTCATCTGGCACCTGTACCATAACTGAACCACCGTCACTGCTGCCTGCTGCTCCATTAAAGGCCTTATTAATGGCGGCAGCAATACGTGCGGCAGTGGTAAAATCAGATTGAGCCAAATTCAGCCGAAGGCTTGATTTACCGGCGAGCACATTGGGGAGTTCCCGCTCGACCAGGGCGCCAGCAGGAATTCTGCCTGCTGTGGGATGATTTTTGGTTGCAGAAGCACCCTGACCACCAAAGGCAAACGAGTTAGTCAGAATCGACCCCTGGGCGACCGCATAGACCTGATTATCCGCACCTTTTAACGGGGTCATAATCAAGGTGCCACCGGCAATGGTCTTGGCATCACCCAAGGACGAAACCAGCACATCCAGTTTGGTGCCCTGTTTGGCGAAAGGCGGGAGCGTTGCCGTCACCATTACGGCAGCAACGTTTTTAACCTTGATATCCGCGCGGTTAACCGTAACCCCCATCCGCTCCAGCATATTAACCAAGGATTGCACCGGAAATTTGGTCTGATCACTGTCGCCGGAGCCGTTCAGCCCCACAATCAGGCCGTACCCCACCAACTGGTTGTCCCGCACCCCGTCAAATGCTGCAATATCTTTGATCCTTGTCGCATGCACCCATGTTGGCACAAGCAAAACAGCGAGTATAACAAACGTAGCTATTCGTTTCATGGTATCACCTTAGAATGGCCAAAGTTTATCCAGTACATTCATCAACCAGCCAGGCTTTTGTCGGTCTGATATAATGCCTTCACCGGAGTAACTGATTTGGGCATCAGCAACGTAGATAGAGTTAATGGTGTTTTCCGCCGTAATATCACGCTGACGGATAGTGCCTTTAACGGTCACAATCTGGTCCTCATAGTTTACCTTAACATTGCGGCGTCCTTCTATCTTCAGGTTACTGTTGGGTAGCACATCAATAACCTTGGCTGAAATCGTTGCGCTGAGCGTTTCCTTCCGTGATGTAGAACCACTGCCATCAAATTTGGAGCTGGCACTGGCATTCAACAGTTTAGAAAGATCGGCAAAGTTGCTGGTGATAATCTTTGACTCCTCAAGTCCCAGCATATTGGGAATTCCGGCACTGATTTGCGATGAGCGACCGGTTGCTGTGGCTGCCTGCTTGCTGGCACTGGCAGTTTCAGTCACAATAATAGTCACAATATCACCGATCCGGCGGGCCTTACCATCTTCAGTCAGTGCAATGGACGAAGCCTGCCAGATTGAACCGTTACTATAGCTCTGAACCGGCGGTTTCAACTGTTGATCAAAGGTTGGGCTTACCACCTCTGTCTGTTGCACTACACACCCGGCCAGCATCAGAGCTGAAAGTGCGACTAGGAACCGTTTCATTATCTTCTCCCCAGGTCAGAAACCGACTTCAACAGTTGAGGCGTCCAGTATACGGCCAGAAATCTCTTTGTTGGAGGCCATATTCTGGACCCTGATCAGATCACCAATCCCACCGGCACTCTTGGCACGACCAGAGACGGTGATTTTTATCCCCGCATTTTCTGCAACAATTGTTACCAGTTGCCCACTAACGATGACCGGGACGTTTACCAGTTGGTTGCTCCTGATCGGTGTTCCTGCCCGAACCGTCATCCGCAGTTTCTTGCCGACCGCATCTGCCATATTCTTAACCGGATGGCCTCCAGCCAGGGCCAAATCATGTTTCTGGAACTGCAGATCTTCCTCAGCCAACACGGTTCCGACAAGCAACTGACGGGTTGCTGTCAGCATCTCGGTGCGGGCATCAACCAGCAAGCGCAATGACAGATTTTTTTCAACCGTGCCATTCACCCGCACCACCAGTACAATTGTTGCCGGCCCCCAGCCATCCCATCCAGCCGGGGCAATCAGCTCAAGATCACGGGGTCCGCTGGAAACCCGTATCCCCTGCGGAATGATAAGTTGCCGCAGGGCAGTTTCCCAACCACGCCCCTCCAGCTTTTCAGCCAGAAAGCGTTCAACAGCCCCCCTGACCTCCTGTTCCGGCAACAGCACGGTAGCTGTCGGGGCTGGAGTAGCTGCATTGCCCGATACAGCGCCCATCAAGTAGCACAGACAAACAACCATCAGCAGCCTGGCCAGTATCTTATGAACAAAACGCATCAGTTACCGCTTCAGGTTGTTGGCCAGTTGCAGCATTTCATCGGAGGTGGTAATTGCCTTTGAATTGGCCTCATAGGCGCGCTGACCGATGATCATGTTGACCATTTCAGTAGCAACATCAACGTTACTCATCTCAAGAAATCCCTGGGTAATGGTACCCAGACCGGTCTGCCCCGGCGTGCCGGTTGTGGCGTTGCCGGAGGCATCGGTCTGTTGATAGAAATTCCGCCCCATAGAGGACAGACCGGCAGGGTTGGTAAAATTGGCAAGCTGGATGTTGCCCACTGTTGAAGCGGCAGCCTGACCGGCCTGAACCGCTGATACCGTACCATCGGTACCGATGGTAATCTTGGTAGAGTTGTTGGGAATCACGATCTCCGGCAGCATCGGATAGCCCTCGGGAGTCACTATACGGCCGTTACTGTCCATTTTAAAGGCCCCGGCCCTGGAATAGGCGGTACTCCCGTCCGGCATCTGAATCTGAAAGAAGCCATCCCCTTCGATGGCCATATCAAGCTGTCCGCCGGTGTGAGAAAAATCACCCGGAGTAAACTGCTTCGATACAGCAGCCAGTTTTGCTCCCATACCAAACTGAATCCCGACCGGAATCTGGGCGGCATTGGTTGAAGGGGAACCGGGATTCTGGACCGTCTGATACATCAGGTCCTGAAAATCAGCTCTGCTCTTTTTAAAACCGGTGG
>CAZOTC010000319.1:0-3070 GCA_964582605.1 uncultured Geobacter sp.
TTGAACTCGTGGGATTCATCCACCACCAGATTATCAACCCCCATGTTTTCAAACGTGACCACATCATCACGCTCTTTGTTCATCAAGTTCTTGATTCGCTCCCGCTTCTTGGCAATCTTCTCGGTCAGGTTGCGAATCAGACGCTTGTCATTACCGCCAGCCAGTTGTGCAATACTTAAAGCCCGCTCAAGATGGCTGATCTCTTCCATCACAAATTCACGCTGAGTCTCAGCCTCAAGAGGGATAAACCCAAAGGATGAATGGCCCACAATCACGGCATCATAGTTGCCGGTAGCTATACGGGCAAACAGCCGCTTGCGGTTGGCCTTGGCAAAGTCCTTTTCTGTGGTGGCAAGGATGCGGGCACCAGGGTACAGCTTCAGGAAGTCTGCCCCCCACTGGCCAACAAGGTGGTTGGGCACCACAATCATGCTCTTGTTGGAAAGCCCCAGCCGCTTGCGCTCCATAACGCCGGTTATGATGGTGAAGGTCTTGCCAGCACCCACCACATGATCAAGCAGCACAACCGGAGACTGCAGCATACGCCAGGCAGCATTGCGCTGGCTGTTACGCAGCCGCACAGCAGGAGAAGCCCCCACGGTTTTCAGGTGCTTGCCGTTATAGGTACGGGGCGCATGGGTGTTCATGGTATCGTTATAGATCTTGGTCAGCTCGGTAGCACGGCGAGGGTCTGCCATCAGCCAATCACGGAAGGTGGCCGATACCCGCTTAACCATCGGCACCAGCGCCTTGGTACGCTCTTTGTTCACCACCCGCTTGCTGCCGCCGTTGCCGTCATCAACATGATCATAGGCAACAACGGCCTGCTTGGCAGCAATATGGTTGATCAGCGAGGCAACATCATGGTCATTGTTCTGCAGCATGACGTTCATATCATTCTGCACATGCCCGCCACTGATGATCTTGACCGTACCGGTTTCAGGGATAACCAGCACATTGGCATTGGTAACGCCCATCAGATCAGCAAACTCTTTGTATACCTCTGCCGGTATCCAGGTTGCACCAAGATCGGCAAAGATCTCTTCAGGGGTTACATCCTTGGGCAGCACCGCTGTCAGTGCCTCTACGTTCTTCTCAAACCCTTCACGGCCCAACACCTTTTGCAGCTTGGCCTTAACGTTGCCGGAAAGGTATTCATCTTCCTGCTTCCATGTACCGGTGGCGGGGTCTTTGTAGATCAGCCCCTCATCGGCCAGTTCTTTGATAACCTCATCAGTTGTCTGTCCGGTAAGACCGGCAATGTACGGCAAATCCAGCCGCCCTTTTTCTGAAAGCGAAATACCGTATCCGTCACGGCTATTGGCAGCGCTGGTAATCTCCTTAACCGGGAAGAATACCCGCTGCTTCATAATTGCCGCTTTATCTGCCTTGGCAGGCTGCGGCTTGACACCCATTGTCTTTGCCTTGGCTGCGGTAATGGCCTTGCGGTAATTCACTTCAAGCCCGGATTCAATCTTGACATCATCAGCCATAAGTGAAGCATTGGCAGAATCAGACAGGAAACCATGCTTTGACACAAAGGCATCATACAGCTGGTTCAGTCTGTTGCGCTTTGATTCCATATCAGACAGATCAAACCGCTCGGCCTCTATCAGATCGTATGCCGCTTTACGCAGATCCAGCATTCCCTTGATACGGTTCAGGCGGGTTTCACCCAGCGTTTGCTTCTCTGTCCAGGGGGTATCTGCTGTCAGCTTGGTAAAGACCGGGTTGCCGTGCTGGTCGTCATCCTCACGCATTAAGATGTTGCCGTTCTCTTCAACATAACCGCCAATACCAATATCTTCACGGTTCATCTGGATAGATGTTGCAGCAGCATCCGCCTTGGCCGGGGTAGGCTTAAAGACATCTCGTAGCAATTCAAACGAATAATTGTCTTTATCCATGTGCATCAGGTAGTGCAGTTGTGCCGCCGTATCCTGTCCGGGCCTGGCATTTAGGGTAAACTCACCCTTGCCATCTTCCTTGCGCCACTGCCCGCCGTACATGGTGCCCTTCATGGAAGGTTCGCCCAGCATCAAGTGAGGGTAAGAGGCAAACCACTCGTTCAAATAAATATCTTCACCGGCAGCATTAACCATGTGACCGTTTACATTCAGCCAATCAGCATTAAGGTCAGGACTTTCCCCCGGCATCAGTTTCTGGAAGAACACCAGATCGGTCGTCACCTCAGTACCGGCATTCTTGGCAAAGGCGTCATTGGGCAGACGGATAGCGGTTAGAAACTTAAACTGCTGCGCCAGATAATCACGGGCCTCCGGGTTGGCAGTATCCATAAACCGGCTGGTAACAACCATTGCCATGACACCGCCAGGGCGAAGGTGCATACCAGACTTGGCAATCACATAGTTATGGATCTTGAACCGGTCTATCTCGGCCCGCTTCTTGTTGGTATCGGTAATCTGCTCGGCACCAAAGGGAGGGTTGCCGATTGCCAGATCAAACTTGCCATAAGGAAACTCTGCATCCTGAAAACCGGATTCAAGCAGCTGGGCATCAGGATAAAGGAACTTGCCGATCTTGGATGTAACAGGATCAAGCTCTGAACCGTACCACTTGGAAGCAGCAGCCATCTGCTCAGGCATCAGCCCGATAAAGTTACCGCTGCCATAGGTAGGCTCAAGCACGTTGCCGCCCTTGAATCCCATGTGCTGCAGAATACTGTAGATACTGCCGATGATTTCCGGGCTGGTGTAATGGGCATTCAGCACAGACTGACGGGCTTCAAAGTATTCAGCATCGGTCAGCAGCCGCTCAAGCTCGGTGCGGGCCTTCTGGTCTTGGGGCTTGCTACTGTTGGGATCAAAGACAGACTTCAGACCGCCCCAGCCAACATACTTGACCAGAACCGCCTGCTCTGCACGGGTAGGGTAACGGCCTTCCTTGTCCAATTGCTTGACAAGACGGATGGCCGCCAGGTTGTTGTTGATCTTATCGCCACGGGTACCACCGCCAAGTTCATCAGCAGCGGTAATGCGGTAGTTTCCGGGATTATCCCCTGACAGCTTAGGGGTACGTGGTTCGCTGGGGGTGCTTACGCTGCCTGTTG
>CAZOTC010000320.1:0-3050 GCA_964582605.1 uncultured Geobacter sp.
GGCTGTCTTCAGCTGCACCTCCTGCTCAAGCTGCTTCAGATACTCCTGCTCCAGCCCCATCAGACGGTAATGCTTGACCGCCCTGCAGACCGCCTGCACCAGGTGTTCAGGATCGTATGGTTTTTTGATAAAATCAAAGGCTCCTCCCTTAACCGCATCTATTGCGGCATCGAGGTCTGCATAACCGCTCATGACCAGCACCGGAAAGGTATATCCGGCATGTTTCAGATACAGCAACAGGTCGGTGCCGTTCATGCCCGGCATCCTGATATCGGTCAGCATTGCATCCGGTTGCTCCTGTTCCAGTAAGACCCGGGCAGCTCTGCTGTCACTGCAGCTCCATACCTCAAAGCCATGAAATTCGAAGATTGTGCTGATCGACTGAAGCACCATTGCATCATCATCAACTACCAGTAACCGAACCTTATCCTGCTCGCGCGTATCCATAGCCGCCTCCGGAACTGCCTTGATACTCCTGTATAAAAAGCAAACCGTATGCCACATTCCGATTAGCAGATCCGCCATGACAGAAATTTGCGCACGTCAGATCCAGTAGCGGCTATCTTTACAGATGGCCAGACCGGCAACGTATCTGGTATGGTTTCTGCTTTACAGTCGTCTTGAACACACAGCTATTGCCTACTTGAACGGAAGATGACCATGAAAAATGCACTCTGGTTCTGCAGTGTCATCCTGTTACTACTGTCTGTAAACGCCCACACCTATGCCGCCGAATCACGGTTGGTCAGGGTTGGTGCCTTCAACTACTATCCCGGTATCTTCAAGGACACTGACGGTAAGATCAAAGGATTCTATGTCGATGCCCTGGCAGACCTCGCCCGACGGGAAAACCTGAGGATTGAATATCGTTACGGTTCCTTGAGTGAAGGGCTGGAGCGGATGAGATCCGGCGAAACTGACCTGCTGGCCGGAGTTGCCTATACCCAGGAGCGGGCCACGTACATGGATTTCACCAAAATAAGACTGCACACTGTCTGGGGTGAGCTGTATGTGCGCCAGGAATCCCACATTGATGGCATTCGTGAGGTTGAAGGCAAAAAGATTGCGGTGATGAAAGGAGATTCCAACGGCCAAAACTTTATCGATCTGTCACGGAAATTTGATATCAGTTGCGAATTTATAGAGCTTGAGGGATTTGAAGAGGTATTTCAGGCTGTTGCAACACAACAGGCCGATGCAGGCATTGTCGACAACACGTTTGGCGTGCCCAAGCAAAAGCAGTATGGCCTGAGGTCTACCGGCGTGGTGTTCAATCCCCTTGATATTTACCTTGCCGTTGCAAAGGGAAAGAATCAGGACCTGCTGGCCATGCTCAACACCTATCTGCATGACTGGCGTCACCAGAAAGACTCGGTCTATTCCGAGTCCCGTCGTAAATGGACACGCGGCAGCAGCGACATGCCACAGGTGGTTCCTGAATGGCTGAAACATACGGCGGCTGTGCTCGGCCTGCTTGTCGTGGCCGCCACGGTATTCATTGTTTTACTGCACAGACAGGTGAGAAAAAAAACTGCTGAAATCCTTCAGCGGGAGTCAGGGCTGCGGGAACAGAGCGAGATGATCAGGCTGCTGCTTGACTCTACGGCAGAGGCTATCTACGGGCTTGACCGTAACGGCAGCTGTACCCTCTGTAATACTGCCTGCCTGCAGATACTTGGCTACGAACAGCCGGATCAGCTGGTGGGCAAAAACATGCATGAACTGATTCATCATACGCGTAAGGACGGCACACCCTTTCCTGCTGATGAATGCCGGATTTTACGGGCATGCTTGCTGGGAGATAAGGCGCACGACGACGGAGAATTGTACTGGCGGTCTGATGGCAGCAGCTTTCCTGTGGAATACTGGTCATATCCGATCATAAAGGATGACTACGTGGTTGGTGCAGTGGTTACCTTTCTCGATATTACGGAACGGAGGCGGATTGAGACAACCCTGAGAGAAAGTGAAGAGCGGTATCGCAGTATCTTTGAGAACAGCCATTCCATGATGCTGATTATCGATCCGACAAGTGAAATCATTGTGGATGCGAACCCCGCTGCCGCAGCCTACTATGGCTGGACACGGGAGCAGCTGCAGAGCATGCGGATCGGCGATATCAACACCCTTGCGCCTGAAAAGATTACGGAGAAGATACAGCTGGCACAGCAGAAGAATTTTCATCATTTCCATTTCAGGCATCGGCAGGCAACCGGTTCCATCAGGGATGTTGAAGTGTTCAGCAGCCCTATTTACAACAGGGGCAGACAGCTGCTGTTTTCGATCATCCACGACATCACTGAACGCAAACTGATGGAGGAAACCCTGACGTTTTTGATGCGATGCGGACATTCAGGCCAGACCGGCAACTTCTTCCAGCTGCTTGCCCAGTATCTTGCAGATGTGCTCGGTATGGACTACGTCTGCATTGACCGCCTGACAGACGACGGCTTGGAGGCCCAGACCGTGGCCGTTTATAATAACGGTTTTTTTGAAGATAATGTCCGTTACTCGCTTTTGGATACCCCGTGCGGCGAGGTTGTCGGCAAGACCATCTGCCGTTTTGATCACGGGGTACGCCACCTGTTTCCCAATGACACGGCACTGCAGGAGCTGATGGCAGAAAGCTACGTCGGTGTCACGCTTTGGGGGGCCGACGGCAGCCCGATCGGATTGATTGCGGTTATCGGCCGTCAGCCGTTGACGAACCAGTGTCCGGCTGAATCCATGCTGCAGCTGGTGGCCATCAGGGCCGCAGCAGAACTGGAACGCAAGCAGACCGAGGATCAACTTCTGGAGAGCGAGGCACGCTACAAAACCTTGCTGGAGCATGCACCGGTCGCGGTTATGATCAACCAGGGCGGTCGGATAGCTTTGGTAAACAGGGCCTGTCTGCAACTTTTCGGCGCAATCAGCAAGGAAGAGCTGCTTGGAAAGACACCGGAAGAGCTGTTCCATCCCGACTGCCACGCGGTGATACGTGAGAGGATTGCGACCATGCTTGCGCAGCAGACTGCGGTGCCTGCCCTGGAAGAAACGATTGTCCGTCT
>CAZOTC010000321.1:0-3037 GCA_964582605.1 uncultured Geobacter sp.
GGTTGAGTACCACCTGTTCAACACCCCAGGGGTCGGCACAGACCTTCGGGATCAGCTCAAGGTCAGTGGTCAGGGTGATCTTGCGTTTGCTCAGTTCTGTGGTGAGCAGACAGAGGGCATTCTTGACGGCACTGTTCAGATCGCATTCTCCCAAACGACACTGGGTCGGCTGCGCGTGGCGAGAGAAGTTGAGCAAGGCCTGGATGATGGTGCCGCTTTTTTTGGCCTGTTCAGCGATCACTGCCAGCTGTTCACGCTGTTGCTGGGTCAGGTTTTCCTGTTTGAGCAGCAGACGGGCATAGCCCAGAATGCTGCCCAGCGGGGTGTTCAGTTCATGGGCAACACCGGCTGAAAGCTGGCCGATAGCCGACAGTTTTTCGGTGCGGTGATACAGTTCCTGCTGTTTTTTTTCTTCTGTGGTGTTGCGGAAGGTGATAACCCGGCCGATTCGTTTCATCTCACTATCCAGCAGAGGGGCCATGTTCAGGGAAATATGGCATTCGACGCCGCCACGGTGGGGACAGCTCAGTTCAAGCGTATGAATAACCTCCATCGGGTCGCTTAGCTCCGGTGTGAGCCCCGGAAACAGTTCAGTCAAGAACATGCCGGTCAGCTCCTGTTCATCGCGTTGCAGGATGGCCGTTGCCGAACGGTTGGCCGAGATGATCCGTTCATCGGGGGCAACCACCAGAAGACCTTCGGAGAGGCTCTCAATCACTGTTGCAAGCTTTGATTTCTCGGTCAGATAAAAGCCGCGTTGCTCTTTTTCCGACTGTCCCATCAGCTTTCTGTCGGTTATGTCCAGCGACACCTCGATCACCGTGCTCACTCGTCCCTCTTCATCACGGGCAAAGGGGGTGGTGGCAACCTGAAAATACTTGCCTCGCTTGATGATCTCCCGCGCAACCGCCGGTTGACCGGTGGCAAAGGTGTATTTGGCCGGACAATGATCCACCGGTGCATTGCGGTTGCCGTAGGCGTCAAAGCAATAACAGCCGGTAACATCTTCGGCTTCCGGCGCCAGCAGCAGGGTGCGTTGTTTTTCGTTGCAGCGCAGGATACGGAAGTTGCGGTCGATGATTGAAATTCCTACCCCGGTGGCATCAAAGATCGCCTGCAGTTCATCCTTGGCTACCTGTAATTCATTGATGGTTTCATTGAGATATTCAAGGATATGGCCGAATGACTGGGCAATGGTGCCGATCGGGTCAAGTTCGATCAGAGCATGGTCGTCCAGCTCTTCCTCCTGCAGCGGCTCGGTGCCCATAACTCCCAGCAACTGGTTGGTCTTTTCCCTGATGTAGCGTACATAGGCGAGGCAGTCTTCCTGCTGCTTGGGGCATCCGCTCATGATTTGCCGCCGATACTGATCTCGTACCAGGTTTCCACCTTGCGGACTTCGACAGCCAGCCCCATCTTCTGGGCAGAGGCCGGAACGGTACGGGTTGTGTCGCGATGATCGGTGCGTACCAGCAACCTGGTCTTTCCGTCACGCAACCGTTCACGGTACTGGTTAATCTGTCTTAATACCACCAGCAGGCAGGCAGGGCAGACCTGGCCCAGAATATCAAGCTCAATGGTCTCTGTAGTGGCTTCAGGGCTGCTCATGGTGTGCTCCTCCTGTTACAGACGTTCTGTTTGGGGTGATGGGAGGATGTGCCAGGCGAAGACCAAGGCCGCTGAAATGGCCGTTGGGAGCAAACCAGTAGCGCAGTGATGCACGTATGCACTTGGGTTCGCAATCCCAACAGCCGCCCCGGACCGTTCGTTCCGATCCTTTTGCAGGACCTTGCGGATTCATACGCGGGCTCTTGCTGTAGTACTCCCTGTCAAACCAGTCCTGCACCCACTCCCATACATTGCCGCTCATATCATGGATGCCAAGCCCGTTAGGCTGTTTCAGCCCGACCGGGTGTGGTCTGCCGCCGGAATTGTCGTGGTGCCAGGCCAGGAGATTGATGTCGTTACCGCCACAGAAGGTCTCCTGTTTGCCGCCACTGCGGCAGGCGAATTCCCATTCTGCCTCGCTGGGAAGCCGGAACTGCAGGCCGGTCTGGCGATTCAGGCGCTGGATGAACTGCTGTGCCTCCTCCCAGCTGATCTGCTCAACCGGACAGCTGTCGCCGCAGTCCTTGAAGTTGGATGGTTTGTTACCCATAATCCGCCTCCACTGGTCCTGCGTAACTTCGTACTTTCCGATAATAAAGTCTGCCACACAGACCTCATGGACCGGTTTTTCATCGACCGCACTTTCCAGTATGAATTCACCCATCTGAAAGCAGCCCCCCTTGACCGCTACCATTTCCATGCCGCTCAGCTGCCGAATACTTTCAAGAGTCAGAGGTTGGGCGTCAGCGCGGGAGAGTACCGGTGCCGCCACTGCCAGACAGAGTGCAATGATCTGAATTATAAGCTGTTTTATTGTCATGACGATCCTCGTGTGCGGAGCTTCATGCAAATCGGTAGAGAAACAGCATCATTCTGTACCGATAGGTGTCGTTGTCGTTCTGGCAGGTACAATGATAAAGGGCAGCAGCTTCGCACCATGCCATGCCCCAAGCAACATCCCGGGTACAAACAGTAACGCCTCAATCGACAGCAGCGGCAGGCCTCCCAGCATGAACTTGATGTTACACCCGTTGGCCAGACGTGCCCCCAGCGCCATCAGAATGCCGCCAGCAAAGGCAGCCGATGCCTGACGCCAGGGCGGCAACCCATAGACCCTGAACTCCTTGAGGCGCAGGGAGCTGACCAGCGCACCACTAAAAATTCCGACCATAAAAGGCAGCTCAGTCAGCAGGGACGGGTCGGTGCGTGTGGTAAGGGGCAGGCGGCTTTGTTGAAGCAGTGTATGAGAATACAGGGCATGTTCCGGGAAGAGCAGGGCTTCAAACCAGAGACCGATTTTCAGGTAGGCGGTTGAAATCCCCAGAGGCCAGCCGTTTGCCAGGTAGGCCAACAGGTTCAGCAGAGCCAGTCCGACAGCGATCTTCCAGGGTTGCAGGTAGCCGTCAGCGGCTGCAGTTACTTGCAAATG
>CAZOTC010000322.1:0-3036 GCA_964582605.1 uncultured Geobacter sp.
TGGTCACCAATGACGATGGCATCGGAGCACCGGGCATCAAGGCCCTGGCTGAAGCTCTGACTGATCTTGGGGATATTACGGTGGTGGCACCGGACCGTGAACGGAGCGCTGCCGGGCATTCCCTGACCCTGCACTCCCCCCTGCGGGTCTTTGAACTGCGGGATGGCTGGTTTGCCGTGGACGGTACCCCCACCGACTGCGTTAATATGGGAATCCACAGCCTGCTCCCCTCTCCGCCGGATCTGGTGGTCTCCGGCATCAACCACGGCAGCAATATGGGCGATGACGTAACCTACTCCGGCACCGTGGCGGCAGCCATGGAGGCCAATCTGATGGGCATCCCGTCACTGGCGGTGTCGCTGGCTACCTACGGCGCCACCGAATATTTCCCCGATGCCGCCAAAATAGCGCTGCAGGTCTGCCGTGCAATGATCCGGCAGGGACTACCGGCCGACACCTTTCTCAACCTGAATATCCCCAACCTGCCTTTTGCAGAGATCAAGGCTCCGCTGATCACCCGCCAGGGCAAACGTTCTTTTGTGGGCAAGATCGTGGACAAGACCGACCCCAGAGGCCGCAAATATTACTGGATCGGCAGCGAAGAACCCAGCTTTATAGATGACGAAGGGACCGACTACAACGCCGTTGGCAAGGGGCACCCTGCCCTCACCCCACTGCACCTCGATCTGACCAATCACCGAGCCTTGGAGGCGCTGAAGCAATGGCGACTCGCCTGATACTGGACATACGCGGGCCACTCTGGTATCGTGCCGTAGATTATCTTCCGCCGGGGAGCCTGTTTTGGTAAATTTTGACATCGCCCGCAAACGAATGGTACAGGAACAGATCATCGGCCGCGGCATTACCAACCCTCGTCTGCTTGACGTCTTTCAAAAGATCCCCCGTCACCTGTTTGTGCAGGAGGCTATGGCAGTTCAGGCCTACAGTGACGGCCCATTGCCGATCGGCGAAAAACAAACCATCTCACAACCGTACATTGTCGCGCTGATGACTGACCTGCTGGAGCTGACCAGCAATGACCATGTACTTGAGATCGGTACCGGTTCCGGTTATCAGACCGCCATTCTTGCCAGCCTGGTCAGACGGGTCTGGACCATTGAACGGATCCGTCCCCTGGCCATGCAGGCCAGAAAAGTACTCGACACCCTGCACCTGCTGAACGTCAACATCAAGGTCGGTGACGGCACCCTGGGCTGGCCGGAGGAAGGCCCCTTTGATGCCATACTGGTTACTGCCGGTGCCCCTGCAATCCCTGAAACCCTGGCCGCTCAGCTGGCGCCGGGAGGTCGGCTGGTCATACCGGTGGGTGATGAATCAAGCCAGACCCTGCTCCGTATCCGTAAGGCAGCAGACGGAACCCTGTCACAGGAAACCGGCATCGGATGCCGGTTTGTTCCCCTGATTGGCCAGCAGGGCTGGCACACGAACAGCTAAGGAGAACTCCATGCTGCTGGAGACACCACATCAGGAACAACATCTGAATTCAGTCGGGCTGGATGATGATCTGGAACCGCCGGTTGACTTTGTTACAGCAATTGAAGCTGAAGATGATCCGGAACTTGAAACCGACGAATTGCCGGCCCTGGTAGAGCAGATTCCACTGGATGATCCGGTCAAGATCTACCTGCGGGATATTCAGCGCACACCGCTGCTGACTGCTGATGCAGAAAAAGAATTGGCGCGCAAGGTGTGTCAGGGTGACATGGAAGCCCGCAACAAGATGATCGAAGCCAACCTGAGACTTGTCGTAAAGATCTCCAAACGGTACCTGAACCGTGGGCTGCCGTTTCTTGATCTGATCGAAGAAGGCAACCTCGGTCTGATGAAGGCCGTGGAGCGATTCTCCCTTGAAAAGGAATGCCGTTTTTCAACCTATGCCACCTGGTGGATCAGACAATCCATTGAACGGGCACTGGTCAATCAATCCAGAACCATTCGGCTACCGGTACATGTATCTGACGATATAAGTCGTATGCTCAAGGTATCTAAACAGCTCTCGCAAAAGCTGCACCGTGAGCCGACAGTACAGGAACTGGCCGATGAAATTCAGGTCAAGCCGATGCACATCAGAAAACTGATGATACTGCTCAAGCGGACCTGCTCCATGGATGCGCCGATTGGTGAAGGAAGCGACTTCTTTCTTGTAGACACCATCGAAGATTCCTCTGCGGTCTCACCGGCAGAACTGCTTGAAAACATCGGACGATATGAAATGATCGCCGAACATTTTGATCAGTTGAACGAAAGCGAACGAACGATCCTTGGACTTCGTTTCGGCCTCGATGATCAGGACCCCCAGACGCTTGACACCATCGGACAGCAATTTGGGGTGACACGCGAAAGGATCCGCCAGATTGAAGCAAAATCAATTGAAAAACTGATAAACTTTACCAAGTCAAAACGATGAAGGAGAAGCCGACCGTGGACGACCTGAGACTTACCATCCGAGACATCCCCGATTTCCCCAAAAAAGGTATCATTTTCAAGGACATCACCACCCTGCTGCAAGACGCAAAGTCCTTTTCACGGATGATTGATATGATTGCCAATCGCTACATCGGACAGCAGATAGACAAAGTGGTCGGCGTTGAAGCGCGCGGGTTCATCATCGGCTCGGCGCTTGCATACCGCCTGGGGGCCGGAGTCGTACTGGTCCGTAAACCGGGCAAGCTGCCGTCTGAAACCTTCAGCAAGACCTACGAACTGGAATACGGTACCGATACTCTGGAGATTCATAAAGATGCCATAAAGCCGGGCGAGAAGATTTTGATCGCCGACGACCTGCTGGCAACCGGAGGAACTGCTGCAGCCGTTGTTGATATGGCAACAGAGCTTAAAGGCGACATCGTCGAATGTTGTTTCATGTCTGAACTTTGTTTTCTTGAGGGGCGCAAAAAACTTCCTGAAGGAAAGGTTTACTCCCTGCTTCAATTCTGATACAAAAAAGAAACCTGTCCCCATAGCTCAGCTGGATAGAGCACTTCCCTCCTAAGGAAGGGGTCGGACGTTCGAATC